>JBGTMK010000483.1:0-5864 GCA_041743605.1 Nostoc sp. | reverse complement strand
TTCCGACGGGTACTCAAGCCAAGCGAGAAGCCATTTCTAGCTTAAGTTGACACCAATGAGCAATGTGCTTTACCCCTACGACAGACGTGCTTTTTCAAAGAATCCATATTTGGTATTTTCTGTCAATGCGTAAGTCCTATATTTGTGAAGAAGGAGCGCCATGAAGTCTATAAAACTCCAAATCTTACAAACTCTGTATGAGCAAGATTTTTGTGAGTGGGTAGAGCAGACAGCAGAGCTTTTACAGTCGCATCAGTGGGACACGCTGGATTTAGAACACTTAATCGAGGAAGTGGTGGACTTGGGTAAGAGTCAACAGCGAGCGTTGCAGAGTGCGTTGCGGTTAGTCTTATCGCATTTGTTGAAGTGGAAGTATCAACCCGAATGTCGTAGTCACAGTTGGCAAGTGACTATTACCCGTGAGCGACTGAATATAGATGAATTACTGCAAGAAAGTCCTAGCTTGCGGCGTTTTTTAAATGATACCGAGTGGATTAATACTACTTATCAGCGATCGCGGCGAGAGGCAATGGTGGAAACAAGTTTATCAGAAGATAACTTTGCGATCGTTTGTCCGTTTTCTGTTGATGAGATTTTAGACTTAGACTTTTATCCTAACCCTGACGAATAATCGTAAGGTTATTTATCTTATAACAACCGTTATCCCATACTCTAAATTGGGTAAATATACGGCTTATCTTTAGTATACTAAATGGCTAACATCATGACAATCATGATTAGTCATTTTTATATTTGATGGAAACTATAATTTTTCTTTGCAACGGTGAAGCAAAATATAACAGTGGACAAGGAATCATTAAAAATAGTAAACTTCCTGGCTTGATAAAGTCAGAAATTTCGTCAGGAGAATACTACGAAACATCCTGGAGTTGCTCGAATTCTAGATTCATACAGGTTGGAGATAGAGCGTACTTTCAGAGAAGCGGAAATACTGGCAATGAACCTAGTGGCTTTATTGCTGCTGGTCATATTATTGCAGCACCAAAAGATTATCAACTAAAGGTTTTAGATAGCAAAAAATATTCAGATTTAAGTGAAGCGTACATATCCGATAATGCTGGATGTTTTTTCGTTTACATTCAAATAGATTCAGTTGTTGATTTTGATTTCCCTCTGGAACAAAAAAATTTAAAAAAATTACCTCAATTTCAAGGTATAAATTTTAATTTTGGAGGTGGCGGTTGTAGATTCAATAGTAAAGCTGCTCCCTTTTTAGATTCAGAATGGAAAGAACATTCTCTCAAATATCAAAGGTTAGAAAAAGGGCGAAGACTTGTTGATGTGTTTGTTGAACAAGGTGATGATTGGAAGAAAAAAAAGCAGTATCAAGCTGCAATTGATGCTTATCAACTAGCTTTGGAAGTTGATCCAAAAGATGGCAAAGCAATTGAGAGAATAAAGAATTGTAAATCAATTATTAAGAGGGAGAGTGAGATATCTAAGCCTCCAGAAGCACCGATAGAACCAAAGCTTAAAATACTGCTGATTGAGTCAGAGCCATCGCCAGAGACGAATGAACTATTGCCCGCAATAGAAGAGCTTGATAAGGAAAACTTCTTCACTTGTACAAGTGATACTGAGGCTCGTCAAAAAATTGCTGTATCAATAGTTAGGAGGCAGGGTCAATCACAGTTTCGTCAATATTTGCTGAAAGCCTATTCTTGCAAATGTGCAATTACAAATTTTGATGCTGAGGCTGCACTTGAAGCTGCTCACATTATTCCTTACATTGAAACTGAAAATAATCATCCGTCAAATGGTTTGTTATTACGTGCTGATTTGCATACCTTATTTGACTTAAACCTCATTGCTATTAATCCAACAACAATGATGGTGTATATTTCCCCTATTCTCCAAACCACTGAGTATCGAACAATTCAGGGAAGAAAGCTACAGGTTCCAAAAGATGAAATCTGCCGTCCCAACCAACAATTTTTGAAACAGAGGTTTCAGCAGTGTAAATGGTGTCAATATATTTTATAGTTATCACCTTTAATTTTTCAAGGCATAAGAATGACACACCAAGAATTGTTCAACGAGTTTTTGTCCCTTCCTGCGGAAGCGCAGCGTCAAGTAATCGACTTTATTGCTTTTTTGCGACAAAAATATGCAATAGTTGAACCTGCATCTAAATCACCGGATATTGACTTGATAAATGATAGCTTTATTGGGATGTGGAGCGTAGGCGTAGCCCGTCGTAGACATCGCCAAGATTTAGCTGATAGCACTGCTTGGGTGCGCGGTGTTCGAGAAAATGAGTGGTCAAAGTCACATGACTAGCTCAACCATCATTGATACTGATATTTTAATTGATGCAGGTCACGGTGTTATTGAAGCAGTAAAGTGTTTGCAAAATCTGAAAGCTAGTTCTGGCTTGGCAATTAGCATAATCACACAAATGGAACTAATGGTTGGTTGTGCTAACAAAGCAGAGTTACAAAAACTAGAAAATTTCCTTAAGCAGTTTTACATTATTAAAATTGACCAGGCTGTATCTGACATAGCAGTTGATTTATTGCGGTCTTATCGGCTCAGTCATGGTTTACTCATTGCTGATAGTCTCATTGCAGCTACAGCAATAGTATGGAATTACCCGTTTATCACAAAAAAGCAACGGGATTACAGATTTATTCAAGGTTAAAACCTATTGCCATATCCATAAGAGTTGGAACGTCTATCTAAGACTGCACTGTACCGGATAGATGGCAGATCAACGAATACGTAATAATGATTAAGATTAGGATAGATTAAGTCACACCAGACTTAACTCCTAACTAAGCACGGGCTATGCCCCGCTACGCTAATAAAACTAAAAGTATGGAACTATATTTAATTCGTCATGGTATCGCTGAAGATAAGGGATTAGGCATCAAAGATGAGGAGCGGAGCCTTACCAAAGAAGGAAGGCAAAAAACTGAGAAAGTTGCCCAGAAACTTGTTAAATTGGGCTTAAGCTTTGATTTGATTCTCACCAGTCCCTTAGTGCGGGCCCGCCAAACGGCTGATATCCTCATAGCGGAAAAACTAAGCGCCCAGTTAGAGGAATCTAGCCACCTCGCTCACGATGGTCAAATTTCTAGTTGGCTCAAAGACTGGTTAGAGCCGAGAAATTATTCTCAAAATACCCAACTGGCGCTGGTTGGACACGAACCTGATTTGACCAATTGGGCAGAAATTCTCCTGTGGGGAGAAGTCAAAGAAAGCTTAGTCTTGAAAAAAGCAGGTATGATTGGGATAAAACTACCAGAAACAGGTTCTCCTCTGGGTCGTAGTCAGATGTTTTGGTTGACACAACCCAAGTACCTGCTATAACAGTTTTTCAACATTTCCAATTGTTGTTAGAACGGCTACTGTTATGGCGACAATAAATTTCTGGTAAGTTAGCTTGATCAGATATTTCAAAAAGCGAATGGTGTTGCCATGATGGTGTGCGAATACAAGCCTGGTTTAGAAGGCATTCCCGCCGCTCAATCAAGTATCAGTTATGTTGATGGGCAAAAGGGAATACTAGAATATCGTGGCATTCGGATTGAAGAATTAGCAGAAAAAAGTACATTCCTAGAAACTGCTTATCTCTTAATCTGGGGCGAACTGCCAAGCAAGGAAGAACTGAAAACATTTGAGCATGAAGTTCGTTACCACAGGCGAATAAAGTACCGCATTCGGGACATGATGAAATGCTTTCCAGAAAGCGGCCACCCAATGGATGCCTTACAAGCCTCTGCTGCTGCTTTAGGCTTGTTTTATTCGCTCCGCGATTTACATAATCCTGTCTACATTCGAGATTCTGTGGTGCGCCTGATAGCAACCATTCCCACGATGGTGGCGGCGTTCCAACTGATGCGAAAAGGCAATGATCCTGTGCGTCCCCGTGATGACTTAGACTATTCCGCCAACTTTCTATACATGCTCGATGAGCGAGAACCCGATCCTCTGATGGCGCGGATTTTTGATATCTGCTTGATACTTCAGGTCGAGCATACAATGAATGCTTCTACTTTCAGTGCCAGGGTGACAGCTTCCACCTTGACTGATCCTTACGCTGTGGTTGCTAGTGCTGTGGGAACCTTGGGAGGGCCCCTGCATGGCGGAGCCAATGAAGAAGTAATTCAGATGTTGGAAAAAATTGGCTCTGTGGAAAATGTCCGTCCTTACATAGAGCATTGTCTGCAAACTAAATCTAAGATTATGGGCTTTGGACATCGTGTGTATAAAGTGAAAGACCCACGAGCCATAATTTTACAAGGACTAGCAGAGCAATTGTTTGAGAAGTTTGGCCATGACAAATTCTATGACATTGCTCAAGAAATGGAACGAGTGGCAGAGGAAAAACTCGGTAGCAAGGGGATTTATCCCAATATTGACTTTTATTCCGGTTTAGTGTACAGGAAAATGGGGATTCCCACAGACTTGTTTACACCAATATTTGCGATCGCTCGCGTTGCCGGTTGGCTAGCCCACTGGAAAGAACAACTAGCAGAAAACCGGATTTTCCGTCCTACCCAGGTTTATAACGGTCTGCACGAAGTTACTTATACCCCCATTGACCAACGGTAACTGGAGATTGGGCATGGGGCATTGAAAAGAGCAGGGGGCAGGGGGAAAACTCTTCTCCCTTATCTTATCCTGCTCCCCCTGCTCCCCCTGCTCCCTCTGCTCCCTCTGCTCCCCCTGCTCCCCCATCTCCTCAATAGCCAATCTCAATGCCAACCATAAGTAGAAGTTCTCATCTCGCTTCAGAGGGCTAAAACCATCCAAGGATATACTAGGCATGGGAATTAGCGACAAATCTTCAATCAAGCGTCATCTGGGCAAAAATTAAAAATGGGTGAATTTACAGGTATTAATTTAACTAATAGTTGTAACTCACCATGACTCGATGTCTTAAAGAGCGGAAACATGAATTCAGGAATTGACCTCCAAGGAACTTTTATTGAATCCCTCCGGGATTTAGGTATACCAGCAGGAACAGCCAAAGCGATTTGGATGCCACTGCCAATGATACTGATGCTGATTGGGGCAACAGTGGGGGTATTGGTAGCCACTTGGCTAGAACGAAAAATTTCCGCATCTGCACAGCAGCGAATTGGGCCAGAATACCAGGGCCCTTTTGGGTTGCTGGTGCCTGTAGCGGATGGTTTGAAGTTGGTATTTAAAGAAGATATAGTACCAGCCAAGTCTGACCCCTGGCTGTTTACCCTCGGCCCAATTATTGTTGTAATTCCGGTGTTTCTGTCGTTCCTGATCGTTCCCTTCGGGCAGAATATCGTAATTAGTAATGTGGGCATGGGCGTCTTCTTGTGGATTGCCTTGTCAAGTATTCAGCCCATTGGTTTGTTGATGGCTGGCTACGCATCTAATAACAAATACTCCCTCTTAGGGGGCTTGCGGGCAGCAGCGCAATCTATTAGTTATGAAATTCCTTTGGCGTTGGCGGTGTTAGCGATCGCTATGATGTCTAACAGCCTCAGCACCGTTGATATTGTCAATCAGCAATCTGGCTACGGCATTCTGGGCTGGAACATTTGGCGACAACCAATCGGTTTTCTGATTTTTTGGATAGCCGCCCTAGCTGAATGCGAACGATTACCCTTTGACTTACCCGAAGCGGAAGAAGAAATCGTTGCAGGATATCAAACTGAATACTCAGGTATGAAATTCGGTCTGTTCTACTTGGGTTCCTACGTTAACTTGATCCTTTCTTCCTTACTAGTAGCAATTCTCTACCTGGGCGGTTGGGACTTTCCTATTCCCCTCAACCTCATCGCTGGTTGGCTGGGAGTCAGTGAACTAAATCCTGTGTTTCAGATAGTAACTGCTTCTTTGGGAATCACGATGACCGT
>JBGTMK010000482.1:0-14019 GCA_041743605.1 Nostoc sp. | reverse complement strand
TACTTTGTAGTTGATATTACTATTTGTTGGGGGTCTGATGGCTATGCTTTTTTTCTGCTCGTCACTATAAACAAGATTAATCATTCATTTATTCGCGAGTGAGACTCGCGAACTATTTTCTTTTTGTCCAAAGTCCAATATCTATCACTCGAAAGCTATGGGAGCTACCCGTTTTCCTTTTGAGGTGATCGCGACATTAATCGCCCTAAACTTTTCCCACAATACTGTAGGTATGAAATTTTTAGTTTAGTTTTGCACTTTCAGCAAAACGAAAAATTAGATTAGCCAAATTAGAGATGCGCGATCGCAAGTGCTTTGATCCGCGATCCTTCGGTACTAAGCTTTTCTACCCCAATACGGATCTAGCTTGTGGTCTGAACTGCTAAAAAAGTTGCAAAAAAGTGTGAATAGATAAAGCGAAGTGATAGAAAGTGATAGATACTGAGAGATATTGATAAATCCTATGTATAAATTGTTTCTATCAGTCGCCTATCTTCACAAGCCACTCCCCCCATTGCGATAGTACTTTTGTACTTGCGATCACTGCTAGTTTTGCGGGTCAATCCTTGTTAGCTGCACCAAGATAGCCCCAAGTTGGTTTAATGCGGCGTTAGTGGTTCGCTGATTCTCTAGAAAGTCTCGCTTAAGTTCTTCATGACTATCACGTAACTCTAAAAGAACATCATCCAAAATTGCGCTACGACCTAAGACACGGGTAACGTTATCGGTTAACTCGGCGATCGCCTGTGTGTTGGTGGCTTGTTGTTCGGCTACTGTAGCCAAGATTGACTCTATACGGTCTAGTCGGCTTGGTTGTTGTGGTGTGTCTGTCATAAGCCACTCCCCCCATTGCGATCGCGCAGTATCTCCAAAATTTGATCGAGTTTTCTGGACTGCTCATCAAGCTTTGCAGTGTGACTATTGAGTATTTCTGTGTGCTGAGACTGGACAGTAAGAAGTTGGGCGATCGCTACTTGGCTTGTGCCGATTGTGCCAGTTAGCAATTCAAGGCTGCTCACTTTCTGAGTCAAAACATCTAGGCGTGAGTAAATGTCTTGGATTTGTGCTTCTGTCATGCTGGTTTACTTTGTTTCTCCTTAGATGCGATTGCGTCTTCAATAAAAATTTTTACCAAGTTATTGACTGTGCGACGATCTTCTTCTGCCCATCGCTTAAGTTTTTCAAGTGTTTCTTCATCTAAATAAACAACTACTCTGGGCTTGGTGCTAGGCATAGACTCAAATATATTCATCTGCCTAATTATCGCCTCCTGTGAAGAAAATGTACTAGGGGTTGACACCTGTGTTTACCTGTGTGTACTCTAGCAGATGTAAGCCTAATCAATCAACAACAAGCCACTAATTAGCGTCCTACGAGTACCCCAGAGACTTACACAGTAGGGGGTTTAGCGTTTAGGTGCTACATCTTGATGTGTACTTATTCTGATTGCTAGCTAATTACTATCTGATTCACATTGATTACTGTAGTAACCCCATGAAACCTAGACGGAGCAAGCATTCTACAGATTTAGACTCATTTCTTGATTTTCCATCTACCAAGACATATTTAGCGGAGGTCTTGGGTGTTAGCCGTTCTACTTTGGTCACTTGGGAGAATTTAGCTTTTTGGAGAATCCCTAGTTTCAGAGATGCCTACCCAAAAAACCACGATGGCAGTTACGACCGGGAATCACCTTTATCACCCTATCAAGCATGGGTTTTGGGCAGAGTAGGGCGATTAATGGCACAGCTACGACGGTCTGAACGGGTCAAAGGCTATATCGCCAAAAACCCGAATGATTTTTCTAGATACCGCTATCAGCAAGCATTCCAGCAATTACAAAAATTACAGAAGGGAGCGTAAATCATGGCAGCACGGAAGAGAACCACAGCACCAACAGCAGACACAGTAAGCATTCATGATGCTTGCCTAAAATACATGACCACAGAGCAAGGACTGAGACTAGCTTTAAGCCATATTCGCCCTGACGATTTCGACACTGTAAAGGCAGTTTCGGAATTGGATTTAGAAGCGATCGCCTCCCATTTCCAGCCAAAATTGCCAGAGGTGGCTAGCAACACCTCAGAGTCACCCGAAAATTTACAAAATTTTACACAGGAAACATCGGAACCAGCCCTAGAACAGCCAAAAAATACCCTTTCTCTGCCCCAGCAAGAGCGACATTTAGCAGCCCCTACCCAATCCCCAAGTAATCATGCCCAAATGACTTTAATAGACCAGCTAGCGAGACAGGCATCGGAAGAAGTAGCAGCAGTAGACGCGATCGCCCAAGTTAAGAACCAACTGATTTTAAATAATTTGGCTGTGCGAGATGCCGAACTAGCAGAGGGTATAAATCAGCACTGGCAACACCAAAAGCAGGGATATTTGGGAGCAATTAGAGATTTGGCCAGTTTGGCTAAAGACCCCGTGGTAATTACTCCAGACACTACAGACTTACCCGCAGAAGTTGACCAAATTATTGCTGAATTAGCAAAAAAGCTAATCGTGTGAGAGGGATCAACATCCTGTTATCTCCCCTCGACTTCGTTAACTGGTTATTAGAAAGAGTACTAACGCTATGACTTTTACAATTTCCGGCACTGAACCAGAAGTAAATATGAACGCTAATTCCTTGCCTGAGTTAGTTTCTCAAGCACAAGAATTACTCTTACAAATTCGCCAACATCCACAGTTTAAAGGCTTGCGCTTTGATTGTGATGTAGCGATCGGTGACGTAAAGCAATATTTCAACTATCTGGAATGGGCTGCTACTACTGATTTAGAGGTATCTAGGTTTGAAGGTTTTACAGAATAATTATTGCGCCACCGGACAAAATAGACGCTCTTGAAACGGGTAAAAAAAAAGGGATGTTTGCCAGCATCCCCCCGCAACACTTGTAAAATCCCATTTCTGGGGATGTATCTTAATTACCCAGCAATTATGCCATATAGCACCCATCTCAAAAAAGCTTTATGGATGACTTAAATAGCCACATTCAGGATGCGAAAACGGACGAAGTAGAGCTAAAACAAGTCCTCAAAAAATATGATTTGGATGAGGAATTAGCACTTGAGTTTAGCGAAATTGACAAAGCATTTAGGCAACTAGAAATTAAATATCAATCCCTACTGAACACTAGAAAGTTTTTGAGCAATGGCAAGAATTGACACTACAAAAGCAGCCGCGAAAGCTGTAGCTGAGAAGTTAGCAGGGCGTAACCAAAACTCGACATCTAGCACTAATTCTACATCTGCTACCCCTGCGACTGTTCCCATAGATAGCCGTATCCCTGGATTGTTGACTGTCACGCCGGATTTAATACCGGGAATGATGCCACCATTCCAGCCCAATCAATACCATATTTCAGACCCATTAAATCCTCCTGAAACTCTCCCACAAGCAACTCAAAGCCAGCTTGATAAAGGGATGAAAATCTATGAAGGTGCGACGCGATCGCTCAAATTGACAGGTGCAGCGCTCGACCTTACACGCGAGAAATTTACTGTAATTGGTAAACACTCAAAGGCTTTTGGTGCTGGCATCCAAGCCGCTACCGAGATTGAGAAAGTCAAAGGTAACTACCTTGATTATTTGAATCAAAAAGAGGTAACGACCCAAAAATCAGTAGCTTTAGATGTTAGCCAAGTTAAGACGATCGCTGATACGAATATTTCCGTTTATAGCAAAGATGAATTAAATCAAAAACTGTTACAAGCACAAATTAAAGCTGAGGAATTGCGACTAAAAACTGTTGAGTCACAAGAAAACCTAGCAAGCTTTAAAGCACAGTTGGGTGATTATCTGGAGGTGAAATCATGAGGTTATCTCACAGCTTAGGGCTAAGTGTTTTTAGCTTGTGTGCTGGCTTAGTAGTAGCTTCTGGAGGTTTCACCAACGATATAGCCAAACTAATCTCTATGCTTGGTGTGGGAGCATTGCCAGCAAGCTTCATCACTTACTTTATTGCGGATACCAAATCACAGAGATTGCTAAATGATGCCGAAAGTAAGAACGAACAAGCAGGTAAAACACTGCACAAAATAATTAGGGATTTTGACACTTGCAAGTCAAAGTTAACTAACGCTAGCAGCCAGCTAGAATCCTTGAGAGATGAACTCAAAGAAGCAAGAAATACCATCAACTCGTTAGGTCATAACAAACTAGAAAACACGGGTTTAATCGCTCAACTGCAAGCTAAATTAAATCAAGCTTTTAACCAGTCACAGCAAGATAAACAGCGTATTGAATATCTAGAAAGTGAGACTGAGCAATGGGAGTTTAACTTTAAAACTCAAGTAGAGACTGAAGCTAATCAACGCTTTCAACTTGCCAAGTCTCAGGAGTTAGAAAAAATTTACATTGAGCATGACTCGATAACCAGTGAAGCCATGCAGTTGTTTAGGCGGCTGCAATCCTGGGGTGAGAAGGTGGCACACGGTCATCAAAGTAAAGCTGAAATTATCAAGAGTTTAGCGAGTAGCTATAACGAAAATTTAGATGAGGTTGGGGAAGCGATCGCTAGTGAGCGCCAAAACTATCTTTTGCAAATCGAACTACTAAACGAGCGTATAGGTCAGCTACAGCAACAATTGCTTGGTGATTTAATAGAAACCGTGTATGGTGATTTTGGCTTTGATATCAACGGAAAAATCGCCAATGAAATAGCGCGTACCTTGTTTAGTGATCTCAGGCTAGCTTTAAGCGTTAAAGGCTTTCAGGTAAAGTCTGACGGCGTTGTAGATGTTGGTTACGGGTATTCGCGCTCTGTGCAGCCTAAAGCCATTGTGGAGGCTATCAGCAAGCACTCTGAAACACTGGCTAAGAAGTTGGGACTGTTCAAAATAACAAGCGTTCGCAAGCTGGAAATAACCGATTGTGTTGTGGTCAGCTACCGTATGGAGCCAGCTATCAAAGCAGATGAAATTAAGTTGATGGTTGGGACTGCTGACGAATTTATCAACTATGTAGTCAGTCACCCTATTCGCTATCGGCTGATTGCAGATCCGGGCGTTGGTAAAACCCCAACCACTGCGGTAATGATTAGCGAAATTGTTAAAGCTGGATGCACTCGTGGCAATACTGGCAAGGGTGAAAGAGTTAAAAATACTCTGGTTACGGTGTCTTATCCCGGTGTGGTTGGTTCACTCAAGGATAGCAATTATCCCCTAGAACCTTTTCTTGAATATGGCGATACAACCGCCGCTATTAAATCCTTTGATGATTGCCTAGACGATGGTAGATTCCGTATTCATAACCCTAGTTTTGCAGCTAACTACTTTCAAATCTGGGTATGGGAAGAACTAGACAATACTCTCAATTCTTCCAGTGAACCATACCAAACAGGCGAAAACTTTAAGAAGATTCTCAAACAGTTTGGACACAATAACATCGGTTGGATTGTGTCGGGTCAATCAGTGATGACCAAACAAATCCCAGGTTTTACTAATGATGATCGGTCGCTATTTACCGAGATTATTATCGGCATTCCCAAAATTAGACATTATCTAAATACTTACGGGAAAGGGAAAAATAGCGAGTCTAACCTAGCTAAATTGACTCGTAATTTAGAAGCTATCGAAGAATACATTGACCATAAAAACGAGTTAGTAACCGACGATGCAAGATTATTGAGAGTAGCCTTAGTAGTCGATTCTCGTTCACCCAAGCTTTATTTTTTACCTAATCTTGATAGGGTAAGTTTCAACTATCAAGAAATAGAGGCTACAAAGCGACTGGTAAGCCTTGCCAAGTCCCCTGGCACAATTGGCAACAGCTTAGAGACTGAAAGCTTAAAGCCTTATACAGCAAGCAATGGTCAAGTGGTAAGCTTGCCACCAAAAACGACTATAGAGCGTAGCTACCAATCTGGCACAAGTCCCCACTGTCCCCACTGTGGAAGTGCAAATTTAAAGCTACAGAATGACAATAGATATCGTTGTTTAGGCTGCAAAAAACGCACGGTTAGCAATAAGATAGTCTGGAAATAAATGTATGAATTTTGATGATATTTCCACAATTGTCTATCAGTCACAAAATGACCATGAGCCAGGATTTATCTATTTAATGGAAGCTGAGGGTTATCACGGTTTAATCCCTGGTGCGTGGTTGCGTAGATGTAAAATTGGGTTATCTCGCAATCCAGAAGCTAGACTCAATAAGTTTCATAGTAATCAACCGCCTTGTAATGTGAAGATTCTCAAAACTATTTATGTAGAGGATATGGCAGATGTAGAAAGCAGATTACATCAACAATTTCGCCAATGCAATGTTGAGTTAATCAAAAGTCAGGAGTGGTTTGATTTTAATCCAGTGCAATTTCTGATGGTTAACTGGGAATTTGAAAAGCGATCGCTGTATGTTTTTAGTCTCAGCGAATTGCCAATTAAGCTAATCATTTTCAGCATGATCGGGGTTTTGGCAATGGGGGCGATCGCTGGAACTCAGTTAGGTTTTTCTCATCAGCCAGAGAGTCAACCTCTGTTGCAGGATGCAAAACATAAAATCAAAAATTAATGGTCGCCCCAAAAATTAAGGGAGGTTACTGCTTTGACTTGTCCCCAATGTAAAAGCGGGAATATAAAAAAGAATGGAAGCTCACAGAATAAACAGCGTTTACAGTGTCGTGATTGCGGTAAAAGTTAGCTCAACTAACCTGAAAAATTCAATAAAGTGTAGTGGGTACACCAAAATATATTCTCTGTTTTTAATCACCGCCCAAATACTCATAAATGCCCCATTTTTGTACATTTAGGCGGAAATAATTTTTGGAGAGTAACATCCTTAATACTACCAATTACCCCTAAAATACCTCTAAATTTCCGCCTAAATACTCATTTTTGAGTATCAAGAGTTTCGGATATGTTTTGATACATTTTACACCGAGAAACATTAGTAAAGTAACGTTTTAGAAATTTAAAATTATGGATGAAACAATTAAAAGTTTACAGGAGCAAGCATTTACTAAGCATGGGGAAGCTGTAGCTTGGCAGTTAGCTTGTCAGGTTGGCTCATTCAATCGAAAAGAAACTTGGCACGAAGTGATTAACATGGATACCCCATTGCTAGCCCAACAATTAGATCATGAACTTTGGGCTAGAAAAATTAGAGCATCATTAGGGATTAAAACTTAGTTCAAAAATTAAGGGAGGTTGTTAGCCTCCCTTTGGGGTTTAGAACGGTGTATTACCAGTTTTGAGCGTGTAGGCTAGATACCCGCGCCTGTAGTCTGTTTAGGTGGAAGTGCGATCGCAGCATCGAATTGACCATCGTAGTAATCGTTAGAAGCTTGGAGTTGTTGAGGTTTAGCAATTGTGAGTAACATAAGAGATCCTATTTATTTTTTAAGCGCGGGTTATCAGCCCGCTTTTTCTGTGGCTTGTTCAACCTGTTATTAGCGTAGCTTAACCTGTTATATAAAGTCAATAACAGATTATAGATTAACAAGTTATTGACATTTAGTAACTTGTTAGATAAATTAGTAACAGCTTAAAAAATAAAGGGGAGTCGGTCAGATGTCGAAAGCAGTTCAAGAACAAGTAGAGCAATTGTTTCAAGCGGTCAAGGATTTGCAAAGCCTTGAAGAAATTAAGCCACACTGCGAAAATTTTAACGAGTGGATAAACCAGAATACTAGCTACAGCATTAAAAGCTTAGGCACTGTGTTGAGTCGTGCTGGCTTCTATAAAAAATTCAAGTCAATTCCTTTAGAACAGGGCAAGAATGCTGACTCTGAACCAAAACACGATGCTCAAGGTAACGTTACAGGAAACGAGTTAAAGCACTATGTTTTATTGCTGTGTGGTCTGGATAAAAGCCATTGGGAAGAGAGAAACAAGTCTACACGGGTAAGCGATCGCCTCGAAAATGGTCAGGAAATCAGCCCAGATGAATATCTAGAGGTAACAGGTAAGCTACTAGAATCCCAAGATTTGCATGAAGTAGCAGTGGGCTTAATTGCTGCCACTGGCCGCCGCCCCCATGAAGTTTTAGCCCGTGCTAAGTTTGCGGCTGTTGAGGGTCAAAGCTATCAGGTAATGTTTACTGGGCAAGGTAAAAAACGGGGAGATAAGCCAGTATTCCCCATCGCTACCCTTTACCCTGCTAGCTACATAATCGATCGGTTGAACTGGTTAAGAAAGGAGCCAACAACTAAAGCACTGTTGGCAGAGGTGGCTAACGAAAATTCCACAGACCTTTCAGCCCAAAACCGCGCTATTGACAGCCGCCGCAATGGTTCGTTGAACCGGGTAGTACGGGCATACTTTGGGGATAAGGGAGATAAAGCACCGATTCTAAATTTTCGACACGGGGAAGAACAAGACAACTGCAAAGCACTCCGAGCCGCATATCTAGCACTGGCTACTGAGCGC
Organism: Nostoc sp.; assembly: GCA_041743605.1. GTDB lineage: Bacteria > Cyanobacteriota > Cyanobacteriia > Cyanobacteriales > Nostocaceae > Nostoc. The sequence goes on along the minus strand of JBGTMK010000482.1, from coordinate 5,646 downwards.
GATTGCCAGGGTTCAACGGGTTCTAAAATGCTACACGCCGCTAGGTTAGCTGGTCACTTCGTCAAAGATGCTCCCACAGATCGAGATTTACAAAATCTTGTAACCACTTTGGGGTATGCCGATTACTACCTTACAAAACCTGTAGGTTTTCCCGATGCTCCGTCAAAAGAAAAACTTTCAAATGTTCGGGTTAGCGCTTCAAATTTAGAAGCTATTCGCCACTTGCAAGGGGAGTTTAATTTACCCAATCAGCAATCAGCTATTACCTACTTGCTTGAGTCATTTAACAATCGATTGGATATTGCAAAGCAATTACAGTCAGCACAGCAGAGAGTTGCCCAATTAGAAACAGAGATTAAAGAGTTACGCCAAAGTAATAACCAGTTAGAAGATATCAATAACCAATTAGATATAGCCAACAAACAATTACAACAGGATAAAACTGCAATGTCAGCCACACAGCAACCCCAAACAGTTACTCTGAATGTCACTGAGTTAGATTCTTGGTTAGAACAGAAAGTTATTGAGGTGGTGAATAAGGTAACTCTTGGGCAAGCGATCGCCCCCGCCGCCAAGTCTATCCCTGCCAAGGTTGCACCCATCAAGGAAGAGATTGACTGGCAAGCCAAGACTGATGCTGAGGTGTGGGGGAGCAAAGCAACCTTAGCAGCTGTAGAAAAAATTCGTAGGTCTTATCAGGCTATCTGTTTGTATAACGATACTGTGGCGACTGGGGACTCAGATCGCTTGGCAGTGACTAACCAAGCACTCAGGGATTTATCGGGCTGTAATGGCTTGGTGATACGCGATTGGATTGAGGCCCATAAGGATGAAATAATCAGCCATAACGCGAAATTCGGTATGGAGAACAAGAAAGACCCCAGTAACCCTGCCAGCTATGCCAACAAAGGCAAGGACACCGATAAAATTCTGTTGCTGATAAATGAAGAATTTCTAAGTGGTGAAGCCTTTAAAGCAGGGAGGAATTAAAGTTATTTTCCCCTTGCAAACTAATTACATAATCACCACTAAGTTTATGTAATTAGTGGATTTTAAATAACAAAATTGTATGCCAAAATACATTTTCTTCAGACTAAGCCTAGACTAAGCTTGGACTAAGCCTAGACTAAGCCTAGACTAAGCGCTCTTAATCAGTTTTTCAAGAAAGCAAGTTTCCAAAACTAAGCTTAGACTAAGCCTAGACTAAGCCTGGACTAAGCGCTTTTAATTACTATTTTTTGCCTGTAACAATTCTTCGATTAAAGAATAAAATAACCGTACTTACTATGGTTATTTTGGGTTATTTTCATTTCAGCCATTTTTGCAGAGAATTTAAAACGAAAAAATGATTTATTCGGGTCAAAAATTATTTTAGTAGAGAAAGATGCCGGAGGCGATCGCGGCGGAGTCCCAATTAGATGAGGCGATTTTATTTGCGGTCAGAAATTGAAACTCTAAAAGTTATGCTAATTTTTCAGATATTAAAACTGAAGTTGGCAAGAGATCGCTATGGCTATCAGCCAAAGAAGGGGCGCGGTTATAAGAGTTATGCCACAGAAAAATAATAAGCCTAACTATTGGGGCGATGATGTAACCTCCTTCTTCAGGATGTCGTTTGACCTGTGTAGTATGGTCTTAATGCTTACTGTGAGACTGTTTCACCTGGATGTCGTCTAAAGCATATTTCCCGACATTTTCCCCAACAGGTGACAACATAGCCAAACTCGCCGCCGCCCCCAACACCTGCTCGTCAGTCACTTCCAAATATTTCTGCAACTGCTCCAAATTCCGATGCCCCGAAATTTCCTGAATTACCCGCAGTGGTATGCCAGCGTTACTCATCTGGGTGAGCGCGGTACGTCTGAAGCTGTGCGTACTCACGCCAATTATCCCAGCTTGTTTGCAAGCTCCTCTCAAAATCCTAGAGGCTGAGTCTTCGCTGATGTGTCCATCACTGCGACCGGGGAACAAATAAATCTCTCCGGCCAGTGGGTAGTATTCAACCAATAACCGCCGCAAGTCTTCAATTACTGGGATAGACCTAGTGGCAAGTTTCCCCTTGGTGTTTGCTTTCCGAATCACCAGCCGGGGTCTAACGTTTCCCTTGGGTGTGTAGATATCTTGAGTTTGTAGCGTACAGCATTCACGGATTCTACAGGCACTAAACAGGCAGACACCGAACAAAGCGCGATCGCGGTTATTATCTAAACCGTGACTGAAAATTAGCTGTATCTCTGACTGCGTTAGAACTTTGGCGCGTCCATGCCGATTTATTTTCATCGCGCTTACTGTAGACCCTGCGATCCACAGCCTACAATGTTTTTGGACTTGATCGCCGTCTCCTCCAAGTGCGAATTTTCATTTTGCGAGTGATAGTAGTAATCATCTGGCTATCTCCTGTTTATGTTGGCGCACGGAATTAACCCCCACTGGAGCAGCAAAATTTGGGGAATTGAAAAGGCATAAAAATTTAATGGGTGGTGAAAAGATTTAATTCACGTAAGCTTCAACCATTTTCCAGTGTCTTTGCTACAACGGTATTTATTTAAAAAGGTTACAAAGGAATAGAAGCATTAATTACTCAGTATTAAGATGAATTATGTTAAGCGTTTAGCTGGTGTATTGGCTGCTGTAACAATTTCAGCCTTAAGCTTTACCAGTGCTGTATCTGCCCAAGGTACGGAAAAATACCTTAATGTTGGCGAGGACAGTAGTGGCGATCCATTTTTACTGGATACCACGACTATGGGAAAAATAGAACGCGGATTTGGTAGCGTCCTGCTCGTTTACCAGATTAAAGATGGCTTGATGAACGAGTTCCTAGTTAAGGCTTCGTGTACAGAAAACCGCTTATGGGTTCTTGGTTTCAGAACTTACGGTCAAAGCGGAGCCAAACTGGCTGAAAATAAGGAGGATATGGAAGTTCAGATCGGAGACAATAGCCCTGCAAGCAAGTCTATGCGGTACTATTGTCACTCCATCGGCGCTCGTGGCTGGTAAAAAATATTTATGGTTCGGATTGGTGAGGAACCGTGGTTCCCAGAAATTAATAGTCTTAAAAGCGATCACCCTTTAGCAAGTCATTATAGATACTCTGGTAGTTATACTGCTGCAATATTTTTTACTCAGTAGTTAAAACTGAAGTATAGTTTTAGCACTTTTATGTTTAAAAAATTAGCCTTATCAGCGATCGCGGTTTTTGGTATATGTTCGTTTTCATTACCCAAATCGCTATGCGGATTGCAATAGCTACAGCATGAGGTTAAATAGCTTTTACACGTATGATGCTAACAATGAAATTGTAGATGGCATCAGCTACGGTAATACCTCCAGTAACCGCTATCAATCTACAGCATCACCACCAGTACAAGCAGTTCAGCCTAATACTCTTGGCTATGCAGCTTGGGAGTATGTTTGTGCCAGTAACTAATATCTACGACCATAACAATTTGGGAAACTTTTTTGAGTAAAAAATTCTTTTTTCAATCTGAGAAGAAGCTATCTTTAATTAGCTATTTATTAAACGGAATTGTCAAAAGCAAAGAATATCATCTGATTTTGGTAAGCTGTTATTTTAATTTAGATTCAGCTAAAGAGCTAATTGAAATATTACAGGGAGAATCAATAATATTATCAAAAATTTCAATATATATAGATAGAGCAACTGCTATTAATATCGGTAAGGAAAAAATTACAAAATGGATCGATCAACTTCCTAGTACACTAAATATCTGTTTCAAAATTGTTAGTGCTGGCAGCTTATTTCATGCTAAGGCATATTGTTTAGTAGCTGATGATATTACTACTGGTAGTTTAGTAATAGGTTCTGCTAATTTAACAGGTAAAGGACTAACTAGCTCAAATGGAAATATTGAATTATTATATGATACTCACAATTTAGAAGATATACATTGTTTCTGTGAAGATTTATTTAATAGTAATGAGTTAAAATTTATAGAAATATCAGAATTAGAAGAATTTAATAATACAGATTCTGACTATTTTAAGTATGCTATTTTACAAGAAGGATATTTTGTTAGAAGCTATAATGTTACGATTAATGACTTATTAAGTTTTAAATATAGATTTAATGCGAAAGGACAAAAAGAATCTAAAAGCAACGCTTTTAGAAGTTTAGGGCTTAAAGATAAAAACAGTTACAGCTATAATTATTTTGAAGATATTCAGGAAGTTATAAAAAATATTCTTTTAAAGTATAATCCTAGCTATGATGTTGATTGGGGTGACTATGGTATCCAAACTGAGTTTGGACACTGGATTCCTAAACATATAGTAGGTTATTTAAACAAAGAAAATCAGGAAGAAAAAAATCGACTGAAATCGTGCAAAGAAGAAATTGAAAAAGAACTTAGTTCTTCTCTTGATATAGCTAAAGATAAAATGGTAATACAGTGGAAGGAACTACTAGACAAAGACTGGTTAACTAGCACTTTTAAACCTTTAAATACAGAAATATATAATGGAAATATAGATGAATATATAAAAAGAGAAACAAACAAAATTTTAAACACTAAAATTACTAATTTTCTTAAAAATACCGATAAATTATTGTTCAGGTACTATAGCTTAAAAATTCCTTTTGATTTTACAGATATAGAAGAGATTAAAAATCTTTTCATTTTTTTAGAAGAATCTTGTATAAAAAAAATAGGAGAAAATTCATACAGTTCCATAAAAAAAAATCAAGATATCAATGAATCTATAGAAAGGATATTTTCTTATTATTTCGAGATAAATAATAATATATTATTTTACTATTTATCTTTATCAATTAGAACTCAACAACTTAGGTTCATAAGATGCTTAAGCAGAGAATTTTTTATTGATTATGTCAATAAAAAGTCTACAGACACAAAAACAAGCCAAAGGAAAATTGGTTCAGCCATGCAACTGGTGACTGAGGAATAGCGATCGCCCTTACCCAATGCCCTAAAAATATATTGGAGGTTTTGGTTTTTGGTAGTCATGGTCTGGTAGTTAGGATCTGGTAGGCATAGTGAATTATTAATATCTACTTATATAGAGCGCGTGACTACGGTATCAAGCTCTGATACAAAATATAGATATCTTCAGTGGTGACTACCAAACTTGTATAAAACTTGGCATTGGTAAACAAGTACAAGAATGAAGAGACGCGGCGATCGCAAACCATAGATTCGCTCAAGCCCATTAATCAAAATGCTGCTAAAAAACCAATAAATAGAATTTGGGAGAAAATTGGGCGTGAAGAATTTCTCTAAGAATTTCTCTAAAAATTTCAGAGTAGCTTTGCCACCACGCGAGATAACCGCGCTGATGATTTGGTGCGATCGCAAAACAGGAAACGCGGCGAAGCCGTCGTTGTTCGGCAATGCAGTTGCCAGTCCACCAAGCTAACGCCCAATGCCCAATACCCAATAACCACGCTGGTAGCTTGGAACGATCGCAAAGCAGGAGAAGCGGCGGGAACCCAATTAGATGAGGTGATTTTGTTCGCGGTCTAAAATTGAATTCTAAAAATCACGCCGATTTTTTGGCGTTGCTGAATCAAAACATGAATCAGGCGATTGCTTCAAACCTGTTAGCATCTAAATACTGTTAGAAGACTTTAAACCTGTTAAATTCTCCTTGAATAACTAAATAACA
>JBGTMK010000481.1:0-4616 GCA_041743605.1 Nostoc sp. | reverse complement strand
CAAATCCGGTTGGCATTACTCGAACCTTGCACCTAGATGTATTAAATCTTACTCTACCTCGGTTAGTGCCACTTTGTTTCTAACTTGATTGCTAATCAGACAAGTCCGCTTGTCAATAGGGTTTGAGACGCGCTGACCCTGGGCGATTTGGCGACCAAGGCAAGTCAAAACATATCATGTAGTTAGTAAATTGTAAGTTACGACCTTCTTCGCCGGAGGAGTCGCAAACTAAAATAAAGCATTTGGGGTCTTTTTTAAACCGATTTAAGTTCTCCTCTATTTGAGAGCGAGTTTGTCCAACTTGATGACTGACAACAGTCCCCGCACCAAAACGATCGCTCAAGTAACGAACAATTTCGGTGCAAGTTTGCACAAAACTGGTAAATATAACAATTTTGGGCAGACTGTCTCCCGGTATCGGTCTTTTTAGCCGTTGTTGAACCTCTGCAAGCAATTTAGTCCCGTTAAATTTCAAGGATTGTAATTTTAAAGGTTCGCAGAGTTGATAGAGGATGACTGTGTTGAGTAATTCCAGGCGATCGCCATCCTCTGACGGTTGTTCTATAATTTGCAGTAGGCTTTGCAAAATATTTGCTTCCCCGTTAGCAAATTTAGGAGTTTCAGTCAGGATGCGAACACTATCAGCACCAAACTCCTGAATTAATTCCGCAGTGGACACACCACTTAAACGTGCTTGAATTACCTGTTTTAAAATACCCAGCCAAGTACCAGAAGCACGGAAAAACAATAGAAAAATGTGGTGATATTGTTTGTCATCAAGAGCTACTTCACGCCACTCCTCAATTAGTTCGTGGATGTCAGGCGATCGCTCATCTAAATCGTACTCGGTTCTCAGTGTAATATTACGGTCAAAAATTACATCTTCTACGGAAGCGCGACGATTGCGAAGCATCCGGCGGTGAAGTCTGTAGGTATCGCTAATATGAATACGAATTGCCCTGACAATTTCAACTATATCGCTAGCTTGTGCTTGTAAACTATTTTCTAGATTGTCAGCCAATTCAAATAAATACTCGTCTTCAGCAAACAGGTTACGGAGATTTTTGAGATTAGTTTTCAGGACAAAGGGGTTTGCGCCTTCTTTAAATGACAGGAGAATTCGACCAATATCTTGGCGTTTTACTACCCGATCGCGAAAACCTGCTAAGTCATCAAGTTTATAGGTAGCAGGATCGAGTAGATGCAGCATTGCTAGAAAATCTTGCTCGTGGTTGAGAACCGGGGTAGCCGAGAGTAGAAGCAGGCGATCGCTTTTATGAGCAATATTTTTGCAAGTCTCAAAACGCTGTAGCACAGTTGCATCATTAGAGGTCGCCATTGCCGCAATGTGGTGTGCTTCATCTAAAATTAGCAAGCCAATACTCGCTTTCGGGTTGATTTTGTGGATATCCTCAATCGCCAGCACTGCTACCCGCTTGAGAAAGTGGGAGATGTAAAACTTATTTTCTAATTCTTGCTGCCATTGTTCCAGTAAATATTGCGGAACTAGCACTACCGCACGTCCAGAAGGTTCATCTAATAAATATTGACGAAGAATAGCACCAGCTTCGATGGTTTTTCCCAGTCCAACTTCATCCGCTAATAAATATCGTTGAATCGGGTCTTCAAGTACACGACGGACAACTTCAACTTGATGTGGATAAAGTTTAATATTGGCAGAAATTAATCCCGTCATTCCCCGACTGACAGCGCGTTGTAAAATTAAGCATTTAACAAAAGCAAAGCGTCTATCGTGGAAATAGGGCGTTTCTTGCCCCTTCATTGCCAAAGTTTCAATAGGGTCTGCTTGAGGTAAATTGCAACGCACGTATACTTGTTCTTCGCTAACTGCGATCGTCTTTTTATCAGGTAAGTCAATGCGATACTTATCAACTTCCTCATCCCATTCGTAAATTCTGCCGATAAGCCATGCCTCTTGGCTTTCCAGGCAAATATAGCATCGAGTTTGGCGTTCTAGTTTTAACTGATATAGCGAACTTAAGGGTAAGCTTTTTTCTATCCGTTGCCCAACTGAGCAAAAATACTCAACACTTGCCTGGGTATCAGATATATCGATTACCTTCCCTATGCCCAAGCTGTTGTTTTGGGAACGTACCAACGAACCAAGTATTATCATACTCCCAGTCCACTAAGTACGTTAGCATTAACCTGACCGTAGCACGCATATAGCGTATTGTATCCGTGTGCTATTCGCTTGCTCCAAGATAGTTTCTCTAACACAGAGACACTGTTAACGCGGAGCCTAGCAAATCTAAGCTTAGGCAACAGGATAACTCTAGGTGTCCTACCACTGTGGTAAAAGGTGAGTCACAAACTAACTTGTCACCATATATTTTCCAATTTGCTAATTTTTGCAGCTTGATTTGTAAGAAAGCAATTTGCATCACTATAAATTTACCAGTAGTACACCCAGAGGTAGGTAAGTATATCTTTATTATGCTTCCCTTAAAAAAGAAAAACTAACACCTATGATTTATTGTTCTAAACACATAAATCAGTAAAAATACTGGATAAATAACAAGTAGCAGCTACATTAAAACTTCTTGAAAACCATTCCTGTTGCGAAACTTGCTGTCATATTGCTCGTTCCACCACAACCAACCAGTAGAATCTGCCCAGACATTGTGTTTTCTCAACACTTCTGTTCGGGTTAACGCCAGTCCTCCCAAAACAAATTCTGGTCGGCTCCAAGCTAATAGTTCATCAAGTTGCTCTACAGACAAACCAAATTTTAAGCCTGTAGTTCTAGTTTTATCAACTTTTAACAATCCGCCCAAGGCGATGTAATCATAACCAATATCCCGATAAACACTAATCAAAGAAGTTAAAAAACTTTTGGGTGAATCATAATAAGGAGGAAAAGAATTTAATTGAGGAACCAACTTTTGTTGCCAATTATAAATTGAATATCCTACTTGAACAACACCAATCAAAGTATATTTCCTTGGCTTTTGCCAATACTCTTCCCAAGTTAATCTAGCTAAATGAAGTGATAGTAATGGCTCTCCAAAAATATCTTGTGTAAAAATAAAATCAGGCGAAAATTGATCGCAGCGTTCTAGATATTCTCTGATTTTATGCCGCAAATGTTGTTCAGAAGCAAATTTTCGTTTACGTACCCAACGATTATAAAAGTATTCAGAATGTGTTTCATAATACCAAGGAAAATCTTGATTACCAAAAACGCCACTATCTATAAAAAAAGGTTTATTAAAATCACGGATATCTCTTAAAAGACTTTTGTTAGATGAGATAGGTGCCAAGATACCGTAATTACCTTGTAAATTCCTTAATCTATTGAATAAACCTAACCAGTCTACTGAAAATACTGGAAGGAACTTATGTTCAATATTCATATCTATCTTAATAAAGTAGAATTGAGTTTATCTAAATTCTAGATTAAATTTATTCTTTAGTACTATCAATATTACAATTTTCAGCATTCAGAAATTGTTGAAAACGCTTATAAAATACATAAGTGTTGTGAAAACCACGTCTACGATTACGGTCATTACCACGAAAAATAATTGTTTCTACTCTACAGTCTGGATTTTGACAGATTTTACACTCACATTCCTGCCAAGGTTTTACTTCTAATAATTCCCTATACAATTGAGTGTGTTGTCTTAAACGCCTAGCTTTAGCTGTCGGGTTTACTATACCGTCGCGAGGTAATTCTAATAACTCATCGTAAGCAAGTAATTTCTTAAGAGATTCATCTAGTGATATATTGCCTTTATCATATTCCCGAATAGCTTTTAATGCTTCTTGCTCAAGCTGCTTGAGAGTTTCACGTTCATAACCTGACGATAACAAATGTTTAATTCGTTGTGACTGCTTATCTACAAAAGGAATACGCACAGCAGCGTAAGCTTTACCACTTAAAGTATGATAATTCTCTACTGCATCAAACCAAGCTTTACGTAATGGACTTGCTGAGTCAAAACTAGTTACTCCCAAATGGCGGAAATAAGGAAGAGCATCAATACGTCCTACTCCAAATAAATGTAATCTAGTTTTGGGTGTTAAATGTTGATAAACTTCTTTCAATATTTCTAGAATTTCTATGGTTGGTGTCCTGGCAACTCCTCCTATAGCAATATAGTCATATTCCATTTCAACCAGTTTTTTTACTGCCTCAGCATAAGTTTCAGGACTCCAACCTTGAGCGACACCAATAGGGGTAAATGTATATCCAAATTTTTGGTGTTTTGATATAAATTCTTCTGCGTTTCGCAAAGTAAGATCGTAACGTTCTTCTCTAATTCCAGGCTGTGCAAATGGCCCCACAATTAAGTGGTCAATACTTACCCCATAATGGAAGCCTAGCCGCTGATAATAATCTAAAATTTCTATAGTATTATATGGAGGTTCTGGCTGCTTGATATATCCAAAAGCTCCACAATCCCCCATAATTTCTCCTGAGAATTTTAAATATTTTTGAATACCTCCTGCTGCTTCTATATCATTTCTTTTGGATTTTCTCTTATCAACAACTATCTTAGATACTAAAATACCATCATAGTTTGGTTTTTCATATATTTTTTCTTCATGAGCATAAATGTCATCTTTGCAAGCCTTACGATTAGGACTAA
>JBGTMK010000480.1:0-3860 GCA_041743605.1 Nostoc sp. | reverse complement strand
GTAATTGGTGCTGGTACGGCTGGATTAGTGGTGGCTGCGGGCGCAGCAGGTCTAGATTTGGGTTTAAAGGTGGCGTTAATTGAAAAGCATCTCATGGGTGGAGACTGCTTAAATGTTGGTTGCGTACCATCTAAAACTATTATTCGGTCTGCCCGCATCGTTGGCGAAATTTGGGATGCTAAAGACTTGGGAGTTAATATTTCCCAACATAATGATGTTGATTTTCCCAAAGTCATGGCCAGGATGCGGCGGATAAGGGCTGATATCAGCCATAATGACTCGGCGGAGCGGTTTAAAAACTTGGGTGTCGATGTATTTTTAGGTAGCGGTCGATTTGCAAGTAAAAATACCGTGGAAGTTGGCGACAAAACCCTACGGTTTAAAAAAGCTGTAATTGCGACTGGCGCAAGGGCTGCACAACTAGCGATTCCGGGAATAGAACAGGCGGGTTATCTAACCAATGAGACGGTTTTTTCGCTGATTCAACGACCGGAACATTTGGCGGTGATTGGTGGCGGCCCTATTGGTTGCGAATTGGCACAAGCTTTCCGGCGTTTGGGTTCTGAGGTGGTACTTTTCCATAGCGGTTCTCATCTTCTAAATAAAGAAGACAGTGAAGCTGCTGAAATTCTCCAAAAGGTTTTGATTAACGAAGGAATTCGCGTAGTGCTGAATTCCAAGTTAGAAGAAGTGGTAACAGTTACTGAGGGGAAACGGCTGTACTTTTCTTCCAATGGTCATCGAGATTCGGTGACAGTAGATGAAATTTTAGTCGGTACGGGGCGATCGCCAAATGTGGAAGGTTTGAATTTAGAATCAGTGGGGGTAGAATACGACAAGCACCAAGGTGTAAAGGTAAATGATTATCTACAGACGACTAATCCCAAAATTTATGCAGCTGGTGATATCTGCATGAACTGGAAGTTTACCCATGCTGCTGATGCGGCGGCGCGGATTGTGATTAAGAATACGCTGTTTTCTCCCTTTGGCTTAGGACGCTCGAAACTCAGTAGTCTGGTCATGCCTTGGGTAACTTATACTGACCCAGAAATTGCCCACGTCGGATTGTATGAACACGAGGCGCAGAAATTGGGTATTGAGGTGACAACAATTAATATACCTTTTAATAGTGTAGACCGAGCGATCGCAGATGGTGAAGAGTCAGGATTTCTCAAAATCCACCATAAAAAGGGGTCTGATGAAATTATCGGTGCAACTATTGTCGCTAGTCACGCAGGTGAGATGATATCAGAAGTGACTACGGCAATAGTGAATAAAATCGGTTTGAGTAAGTTAAGCAGTGTAATTCATCCCTATCCCACTCAAGCCGAAGCCATTAAAAAAGCAGCTGATGCTTATCGTCGAACACTCTTAACATCAAATACCAAAAAATTGCTGGGATTTTTGACAAAGTTATCTTGATCAAAATCAGTGAACAGTTGTCTGACTGTTCACTGAGAATTGCTAACTGTTATCTAAACAGCTCGGAAGCGACTAATCTTGCCTCCTGTCAAGTCTGCGTAGTAGACGTTGCCATCGTTTCCAGTAGTCAATTGTACAGGCACTCCTAAATTAGGTCTGTCTGCTTCGGAAGTAAAGCGACGAACTGAGACAAGCTTGCCCTGACTATCAAATTCCAAAGTATCGATAGTTCCTTGACTGAAATCGCCAACGAATAAAGCATCTTTATAGATCGAGGGAAAAGTATTACCTGTGTAAAAGTCACCCAAGGTAATTGAATTAGACCCAAAATGCCTGTAAGTGTAAGCTGGTGCTGTAACAGTTTTGCCACTACTATAGAAGTCTTTCGCAGCATCTAGATTCGCATAGCTTGGTTGTCTCTGGCTGATGATATTACCGTTTGCATCTAGCCCACCTTCATAGAACGGCCAGCCAAAGTTAGCTCCTGGTTTTCCAATATTCACCTCTTCGTAAGAACCAAAGCCAACATCACCAATTACAGGGTTATTGGTGTTTTTATCAATTGTGAAACGGAAGGGGTTACGCAAACCTAAGTTATAAACTTTAGAGCGATTGCTATCGGCATCACCGTTGTAGAAAGGATTACTTGATAAGCCTTTACCAGTAATCGGATCAATCCGCAGGATCTTACCGGAGAGATTATCGACATCCTGGACGCGAACTGCTCGTGGATCTACCCCATTGTAGGAAGTACCATCGCCTATGCTGACAAACAGGGAACCATCAGTACCAAATCGTACGGAACCAATTGAGTGAGATTCACTATCAGTAGCTATAAAATCCGGGATATTTTGGACTTTATCGAGATTATTGAGATAATCTTGCAAGCTAGTAAAAGGCTTACCTGTATCTTTGTTGAGAATTCCTGATGGGGCGTAGCCAAGTGAGACATTTGTGCTGTTGCCATCGGGACGAACAATATTATCCCAAGTGCTATTCTTGCCTAGCAACACAACTTCGCTGCCAGCAATAGCAGTAGTGTAATTAGTGCTGGGGTCAGCTGTTACCCGAATTAGTCGTGCAGTACGATTCCCATTCCTGTCAGCATCGTCCAATATGCTATTGGGATTATTCTTAGAATTGGTTGTACTGGTTTCTGGTGGATCGTAGGTAAACAACAAGTAAAGGTAGTTGTTGCCGGTTGGACTTGTGCCAAAATCTGGATGTACAGCAATGCCTAAAAGACCGCGATCGCGCGTATCATTTACCTGTCCAGAAATATTGATAAACGGTGTTGACAATAATGTGCCGTTGTCTAAGACTCGCACTACCCCATTTTTCTGGGCAATGAACATCTTCTTCTGGTCAGATGTCCAGTCAAAAGCTGTAGGTTGAGTTAAACCAGAAGCTACTGTATCTAGAGCAAAGTTACCAGGATCATTATCAACAATAGTGATAGTTGTCTGTTGAGTAGCTAGCTGTACTCCAACTGCATTACTAAACCTCACAGTAAATGTTTCATTTGGCTCCCCAACGTTGTCATTAATAATGGGGATAACAATGTTTTTACTGGTTTCTCCCGCTGCAAAACTCAAGGTTCCAGATACGGTCTGGTAGTCAGATCCAGCTTTCGCAGTCCCATCCACGGTTGTATAGTCTAGACGAGCAGTCCCCACACCGCTAACCCGTGTAACATTCACTGTCGCCGAACCGTCACCCTCATTAACTGTTGGCTGAGTGAAGTTGAGGCCACCAACGCGATCGTTATCTTGAATCGTAATTCCAAGAGTTCTTTGGAGTCCTAGTGTTGCCCCCTCTGCCTGATCAATGACAAAGTTAAAGGTTTCATCTGCTTCTGCCAAGGAATCGTCATTGATCGGAATGGATACTTGTCTACTGCTTTGTCCGGGTGCAAAAATAATTGTTCCAGCGCTTTCGACGCCTTCACTTCCGTAGTCAGCTCCTGCTGTAGCAGTATTAGCTACGGTGGCATATTTAACTGAAGATGTGCTGCTTAAATCACCACTTCTCAGTATAGTTACGGTAACACTACCATCACCTTCGTTCACAGTTATGGAGGGTGATCCTAATGTGATGGTGGTCTGAAGAGCTGGTGAATACAGTTGAGACTGAGGAATGATTTCCTTGGTTTGAGAAGCACTTGACCAAGAAAGTCTAGAAACGGCGTTGTATCTATTTTCGTAGTATTCGAGTTTAATATCGTACTTCTGACCTGCAACCAGTGCGATCGCACCACTGTATTCTGTGGCTGATTGATCGACAAACCTATTGATGATTTGTTGACCATTCACCCACAGTCGCACACCATCATCAGTAGTGGTATAGAAATTGTAAGTCTCGCTGTATTTAGCTTCTACTTGACCTGTCCAACGCGCTGAGAAGGTATCTGCACCAATGGATGGATCTGGTGAACCGTT
>JBGTMK010000479.1:0-3336 GCA_041743605.1 Nostoc sp. | reverse complement strand
TTTTTGATTTATTGTGTTTATATATTAAAATTAAACTATTTAAATATCATCTACAGATAGAAACAAGTTTGATTATAACGTTCTCTACAATTGGACACACATAAGTGAATTGCAAACAGTAACTTAGGTGAAAATTGGCTTAGTCAAAAGCTAATTAACCTGAATTCTGGTTAAGCTAGAAGCTAAAAGGCTTACTTATTCTGTAAGCATTGAGCAAAACTCTAAGTGATAAAAGAAGTGATTAAAGTGGAATCATTTTGTCAATAAGGTTCACAAATGAGGCTAGTCTCAACAATATGCCTTATCGAGAATAGATTAAAACAGAGCTTTAAACCGAACAATGATAAATCAAGGGTTTTGAAGATTTATCAAAACACAATTCAGGTTAATTATTTTAATAATCGTCCTTTGGCGTATCCTATCCACAACATCTTTAACTATGCGACCAGATGGAATCTTATTGCCAGATTGCTATAGTGCCTGCTGCCATACATCCGCCTGCACAGCCAGTTCCAACTCGGCTTTTGCCTTAGCGCAATTGTCGTTCGTTGGTCGGCATTGGAATTTGCCGACCAATGGTCGGTAAAAACTTTTGAAGATTTTCATATACAACAGTAGTCAAAATCTTTAAGTAGGCGGCATCACGCCTATAGTAGATCACTGCGTAAAACTAGCCAGCCCTTACCAATCACCTTGGCAAAGACTGGAATATCATAATCTTACATCTGTCCGTCGATATATATAAAATTAAAATCAATTTTCTACTTGAATATCATACCCACAAATAAAATATCCCCTTTCTTGAGTATTCATAAAATTTAAACATATTCAGTCTAAAAATTAGAATAATGCTGCTCTATGCCTTAAGGTTGATATATATTTTCTAATCTGTCAATAAAACTTATCCGTAAGATACTTTTGTTTTCTATCTTAAAACGTCTATTTTGAACATGAACATGAAAAATATTTGTATAAATCGTAATTGATGAAAATTGTGGTTCATTCTTTAAAAGTTAAGTAGCAACTAAAACTAATTGTTTTGAAGACTAATTTTGTTATCAAAGTATTACATTTCTTGAACATTATCAAGGAAAAAATATGTCTAATTTATCAGGAAAGCACAAGCCAAAGTTACCTAGCTTCACCAATCGGCTTGGTACATTCAACCGGATACGGGCATCGTAATCATTCGCAAAAATCCGTAGATTGGCTGTTCACAACAGAGGATGCCCGTATCCCTCTCAAGCATCTTTATCCACAAATAGAAAATTAACAGACCACTAGCTTGTAGTTCGGGTTTTTTCTTTTCTGCCTTCACTTGAAATACTTATCAACATAGTCCACTTCAAGGCTACTTCCCTAACTCGAGTAATGAAGCCAGATCCTAATCCCCTTGTGATTAATGACAACTACGTTTGTTTAGAAGTAAGTAGCTTACCAGATACATATGCAACCAAATACCACAAAAGAACTTGAGTTTTCTACAGCTTTAACTCCTAGAAGCCGAATAACCTTGGCGAATAAAGAGTTACAAAATCAACAAAGGTATATAGCTAGGACTACTGTATTAATCCCTTTTCTTGGCTCAGTTCTCGCCATTGGATTATTGCCGCTATTAGGAATTGGTTTGATCGAATTATCCTTGTTGGTTAGTATGTACATTTTAACGGGGCTTGGAATTACTGTCGGCTTTCATCGATACTTTGCACACAGAGCTTTCAAGTCAAACAAAGTCATAGAGATCACTCTAGCCATTCTTGGCTCTATGGCTGCTCAAGGACCTGTAATTTTTTGGGTAGCTACTCATAGATGCCATCATCAGTACAGCGATCAGCCCAACGATCCTCATTCACCTCGTCTTCATGGAAACGGAATTTATAATCAATTACGCGGACTATACTATGCCCATATTGGCTGGCTGTTTGAGAGCTTGATTGTGAATCCATTAATTTTTGCCAAAGACTTGGTTCACAACCCTACCATTGTCAAAATTAATCAGCTTTACCTAATTTGGATAATACTAGGTCTTGCTATTCCTACGGCTATAGAAGGGATTCTTACAGGAAGTAGTATTGGAGCATTCCAAGGGTTTATGTGGGGAGGAATTGTCCGAATCTTCTTATCTCACCACACGACTTGGTGCATCAATTCCATTACCCACGTCTTTGGTCGCTACCGTTTTGAAAACGCTGATCAAAGCGGAAATATTATTTGGCTTGCCATTGTAACTCTTGGAGAAGGGTGGCATAACAACCATCATGCTTTCCCAAACTCGGCAAAGTTTGGTATGAAATGGTGGCAATTTGATCTAGGTTACTGGGTTATCCGGTCTCTTGAAGTAACAGGTATGGCTTGGGATGTTAAAAGTCCAACACCAGGCATGATACAGGCTAAACAGATTACTTCTGTATAAGGCACTACTGTATCTGTGCGATTATGGCGGTGGCTCGGGGTGGGTGCGATTGGCTCTGCCACTGCCCCTTGGGCAATCGCTGTTCTAGCGATCTGCTGATGGTAGAATAAGTCTAAAATTAAGAACATTCATAATGTTACATGAATTTCTCTTAGCAGAACGTGACGAAATTCTCGCCTTGTGTTCAAAAAAGATTGCGCGTCTTGCTGATTCCATGAGTTCGAGCGACGAAATGGAAAGAGGATTACCTGTGTTCTACAATGAACTCATTCAGGTATTACGTGCTGATGCTGATATAGATGAATCTGGGAAAGCAAATAACAATTCTATAGAAAGTCTTCACAGAGCCGCAGCAGAGCGCCGGGGGAAGGAGTCGTTAAAACTTGGCTACAGCATTTCTCAGGTTGTTCATGGCTACGGCGCTATTTGTCAAGCTATCACTGAGTATATTCAGGAGAATACTAATCAAACAACATCCCCTCGTGAATTCAATCGATTAAATTTCTGCCTCGATATCGCTATCGCTGAAGCGGTTACAGAGTTTAATCGAGGTCAGCGCGAGAATGCAGAGCGGGATGAGATTCAGCGTCTGGGATTTTTAGCACATGAGTTGCGAAATGCGTTGACCTCCGCTATTCTAGCTTCCAAACTTATAATCACAGGGAAAGTCGGAGCCAATGGAAGTACATCTCGTATTCTTGAAAATGCCCATAGGCGTATGAGAGACATTATTGATCGTTCACTTGTTGAGGTGCGACTGCGGAACGAATCAACCGGACAATATCAGAGATGTCGAGTTATTCACCTAGTCAGTGAAGTTGAGGCTACTGCATGGTTTGAAGCAAGTGCGAAATCAATTAAGGTGTGTGTTGAGGTAGCGCCGGAATTGGAGGTTTTAATAGATCGTCACCTAATAATATCTG
>JBGTMK010000478.1:0-7508 GCA_041743605.1 Nostoc sp. | reverse complement strand
GCGCAAAAGTCTCAGCGATTTGGACTATCGATTTTTAGCAGCCAGCCAAGAATTAGAACGTCGAGAAGTCCAGCAAAAACTGGAAGTAGAACGACTCAAAGAAACTGAAGCGCGATTGGCGAGTGAGCAAAAAAGCGCCCGCCGTCAGCAACGACTACTGTTATGGGTAAGTGTGGCTCTAGTAGCAGCGATTATTTTGGGGATTACAACACTCTACGCCGATCGACAAGCAGCGCTAAGTGAGGTACGAGCGATCGCTGCTGCTTCCAATGGTAGTTTTAATTCCAATCAACGTTTAGATGCACTGGTACAAGCAATCCAAGCCAGACGGAAATTTCAACAGCTCAATCTACAAAATTTGGCAGATGCAAATACCCTCGATCTCCAAACCCGCAAAATATTAGAACAAGCTGTCTACGGTGCTGATGAATTCAATCACCTTTCAGGGCATCAAGGGATTGTTTTAGGTGTTGATTTCAGTGCTGATGGCCAGTGGATTGTTTCATCTAGCATTGATCGCACAGTCAAGTTGTGGAAGCGGGATGGAACACTGGTCAAAACAATACCACATACTGCAACCATAAATAGTGTCCGTTTCAGCCCAGATAGTCGTTTGATAGTCGCTGCCGGCATTGATGGCACTATCCGCCTGTGGACAATCGATGGTAAATTATTAACTATCTTCAAAGGGCATAAATCTGCGGTGTGGCGAGTCGCCTTTAGCCCAGATGGAAAAGCGATCGCTTCTGCCAGTGGCGATTTTAGCGTTAAGCTTTGGCAACTAGATGGCACTTTAATCAGAACTTTTAAACATGAGCGTGGTATATGGGGAATTGCCTTCAGCCCCGATGGTCAAATCATCACTTCTAGCATGGTAGGCGGCACTAATAAGCTTTGGCGATTGGATGGAACACTGCTCAAAACATTCACAGCCGGAAATGCAACTATTTGGAGTGTTGCTTTTAGCCCAGATGGGCAAACTTTCGTCTCTGGCGGTGGAGATAAGATGGTGCGACTGTGGAATCGAGAAGGCACTCTACTGAGAACTTTTAAAGGGCACACTGCTGAAGTATTTGGTGTAGCCTTTAGCTCTGATGGGCAGACTATTGCCTCCGGTGGTTCTGATAAAAGCGTTAGATTGTGGAATCGAGATGGTACTTTATTAAGAACTTTCCAGGGGCATACCTCAAATATTCAAACCATCGCCTTCAGTCCTGATGGAGAAACCCTCGCCTCTGCTGGCCACGACAACACCATCAAACTCTGGAGAGTCAACTCACCCTTAGTAAAGTTACTCAATGGTCATCAAGAAATGGTCTGGAAGGTGGCATTTAGCCCTGATGGGGAACGTCTAGCTTCCGTTGCTGGCAAAGAAGTCAAACTTTGGAAACGCGATGGTTCTCTAGCCAGAACTATTGTTGAAGACGATTCCCGAATGCTTAGTCTCGATTTTAGCCCCGATGGTCGAACTTTAGCGATCGTTGGTTCTAAGGGTGTTGTGAGACTACGGCAACTAGACCGCAATCAGCGAACCATTCTGGAAGGCCCAGGTATCGGCCTTTTAGGTGTTAGCTACAGTCCTGATGGCAATCGGCTGGTGACTGTGGGTTTTGATTACAAGCTGAGACTCTGGCAACGCGATGCTAATGGAGAGTTCCAACTCCAGCAAATTATCCAAGCGCATACAGGGCGAATTTGGGACATTGTTTATAGTCCAGATGGGCAGTTTATCGCTTCTGCCAGTGCTGATGGTAGTATCAAACTTTGGACTTCAGAAAATAGCGAACGCCTGTTAGAGAAACCCGATCGAACCTTAGAAGGGCATAAGAGTGAAGTCTTTGGAGTTGCCATTAGTCCGAATAGTCAATTTATTGCCTCCACTGGCGGAGATGGTCGTCTGCGACTTTGGCAACGTGATGGCGCTTTAGTGAGAATCTTTGATGGTAAAAGTATTGGTTTAACGAGGGTAGCATTCAGTCCAGATGGTCAAATGCTGGCAGCCGCAGGTTTTGATAATACGATCAAAGTTTGGAAAACCGATGGCACTTTGCTCGTCACCCTAAATGGACATACTTCAAATGTGAGCAGTGTTGCCTTTAGCCCCGATGGCAAAACCCTCACCTCTGGCGGAGATGACCAACTTGTAATTATGTGGGATATAGAAAAAATTCTCCATCTCAACCTGCTGAAATATAGCTGTGATTGGGTGCGGGATTATTTAAAGACTAATGTAACAGTGGAAAATAGCGATCGCTCTATTTGTAATCACAGCCTTTTTCATTAGACTTGCCTTGAGAGTAGGGAGTAGGGATCATTGCTTGTGAAGCGCTCAAGGGGATTATCAATCAATTTTTCTCTACGAGACGCACTTGCCAATAGAATCTAAAATCTAAAATCCAAAATTGTTAGAGTAAAGAAAGTTATGAGGACGCAAATATGACTGATAAAAATCGTTCTCAATGGGACTTAGGCAGGTTTATCGAAACCCTGACTTACTTTGAGGTAATTCCTTTCCTTAACTGGGTACAGCAGTTAATCCAAGGTCGTCCTAAGGATAATCAATATAGACCCAATGGAGGAAGAAACGTGGGTGTAATATTAGTAGCAGGTGCAACAGGTGGTGTCGGTAAACGAGTAGTGCAGCGATCGCTAGAACAAGGTTATAAAGTTCGCGCCCTAGTTCGAGACATTGACAAGGCACGGTCAATTCTTGGTAATGATATAGATTTAGTAGTTGCGGATATCACGCAACCAGAAACTTTAACTCCTTTAGTTATGGCTGATATTCAAGCTGTAGTTTGTTGTACAGCAGTGCGTGTACAACCAGTTGAAGGAGACACAGCAGATAGAGCTAAATATTATCAAGGTGTGAAATTTTACCAACCAGAAATTGTTGGCGACACCCCAGAAAATGTAGAATATCAAGGTGTGAAAAACTTAGTCCAAGCTGCGGCAAAATATTTACCCCAAGCAAACGAAAAACCGATATTTGATTTCGCCAAACCATCAGCAGAATTAAAGGATAACTGGGGGGCGTTGGATGATGTCGTCATGGGTGGTGTCAGTGCCAGTAATATTCAATTAGTAGAAAATACAGCTTTGTTTGCTGGTAATGTCTCCACCGCTAACTCTGGCGGATTTGCTTCTGTCAGAACTAAGAATTTTGATCCACCCTTCAACTTATCTGGTTACGAAGGTGTAAAATTGCGCGTTAAAGGTGATGGTCAGCGTTATAAAATATTCCTGCGGACAGATACAAAATGGGATGGTATTGGCTATAGCTATTCTTTTGATACCGTAGCTAATAGCTGGATAGATATTCAGATTCCCTTTGTAGATTTGATTCCCGTATTTCGGGCAAAAATTGTCAAAGATGCGCCGCCGATTGAACAAAATAGAATTTGCTCATTCCAACTAATGTTGAGCAAATTTGAATATGATGGTGCTTTGAATCCTAAATTTTCTGCCGGTGGTTTTGCTTTGCAGTTGGAATCAATTAAAGCTTATGGCGGCAGATCTTTACCACAATTTATCCTCGTCAGTTCAGCAGGTGTGACTCGTCCCGGCCGCCCCGGCATTAATTTAGATGAAGAACCCCCAGCGGTGAAATTAAACGATCAGTTGGGAGGAATTTTAACTTGGAAATTGAAGGGAGAAGATAGTTTAAGAGAAAGTGGAATTCCTTATACAATTATTAGACCTTGTGCTTTAACTGAAGATGCAGGTGGTAAAGAATTAATATTTGAGCAAGGTGATAATATTAGAGGTAAAATCAGCCGTGAAGATGTAGCAGAACTCTGTGTGCAAGCCCTAAAACTAGAAAAAGCATCTAATGTCACATTAGAGGTTAAACAGGGAGAAAATACTGTCAACTCTATCGATTGGCAGAGTTTATTTTCTAACTTACAATCAGATAAAAAATGAAATATCCACAGATTTTTAGTCTCTAACCATACCAATGAATGGGAAGAGTAAACAGGGTTTTTAGTATCAGATTCATCGGCGTGAAATAGGCACGAATCTCACTCAGTTTTTGTATACCGCACTTGTAGGTTAAGGTAAGGGGAAAAGGGAAAGAAAAAACCTTTAATCTTTTCCCCAAAACAAATTCTGAGTTAAAAATGCAAAACCTAAGCAGTATTGGTGATTTATGCAAGGTGTTTAACCTTGTTCTCACGCCTACCTTTGGAATGAAGATAGTATTATCGATATTTTTGATTATAATTATTAACAGTTTTGTTTTGCGATCGCACTCAAGCAGACAGTAGTATAAGTTTTAAGGTAATTCTCAGCAGAAACTAATTTAATTACTACTAAATACATTTAAATTATTCTTATAGAAAGATTTGTAAAGTTGAGATGAGAATGAAATAAAAATATTTAATAATCTTTTTATAATGCCTGTAATTTTCACGATGCGAATGTAATAGAAGTAAGTTAAAGTCAGTTAAAACTAAAGATATGGTTGTTAATAATAGCTTTACATTGAGCAGTTTAATTTTATTAAAAAATTCTTCTTAAACACATCAAGTGCAACCAGAACAGTGAAGCAAATCATAAAACCTTGGATAAATATAGACCCATTTTCCTTACAGTCACGCCTCACGATTGGTATTGCAGGATTTTCAGCTTTGGTATTAGGTAGTCTTTCGACATGGATTAGTTGGAAGATGCAGCAAATTTTAGTTGATAGTCAGAAATATCATATAGAACAAATTGCCAAACGCTTACCGCAAGATGTGCAAATTTATAGTGAAATGATGCAACCTGAAACTGGGTTGCAAAAGGCTATTAATAATTTAGCAAATACCAACACATTATTATGGCTAAAAAGTCCCGACAATGAAATTTTAGTGAAATCTGCAACTTTAGATTTGTTATCTGATACTACAGTATCTGAGTTAATGTCCCTGAGTAAAATGCCGATTAAACCACAAGTTTACCAAGTAAATCAAAGTTACTTTATTTTATGTGGTAGTTCTGTGCAAGTGCAGGGGAAGTTGTTGGGTGAATTATTTGTAGTCAAAGATATTACTCGCGAACAGAAAATGTTTGTGGGAATGGTGCAGAGTATAGGTATTATCAGTATTTTGGCAATTATTATTTTAACTGCTGCGATCGCGTTTTATATCAAACGTTCTCTGCAACCTCTGCGCCAGCTAAATCAAATGGCTTCTATGATTTCTGCTGAAGATTTAGGACAAGCGCAGCTATATCTTGATAATGCACCCAGTGAAGTCAAAGAATTAGCTCAAACCTTAACCATGCTGTTATCGCGTCTCTCTCAATCTTGGGAGCAAGAACGAGAATTTGTGAGTAATGTTTCTCATGAATTACGCACACCTTTGACAATTGTACATGGTTATTTGCAAAGCGTGTTGCGAAGACAGAACAACTTAACCCTAACCCAGCAAGAAGCTTTGGAAACTGCTGCATCAGAAGCTGAACGCACTATTCGTCTATTACAAGATTTACTTGATTTAGCACGAGCAGACAGCGGTTACTTATATTTTCAAATGAAATATTATGTGCTGAATGACCTAGTTGAAGAAGTTGTAATGATGGCAAAAGCATATAGCGATCGCACAATTACAATTGAGTCAGAAATTTATCCAATTGAGGTAAAAGCAGACTATAGTCGCCTTAAACAAGTATTGTTAAATCTAATTGATAATGCTATTAAGTATTCTGACACTGATACAGCCATAGTTTTTAAATTAAATCAGCTTCAAGATAAAGCAATTATTCAATTGTGTGATCAAGGTTACGGAATTCCATTACAACAGCAAGCACGGATTTTTGAGAGATTTTACCGTGTAGATGAGTCCCGCTCTCATGCTACTGGTGGTTCTGGTTTGGGTTTATCGATTGTTAAAACACTCGTAGAAGGTATGGGAGGTAGTGTTACTGTGCAATCTAAGTTAGGAGAAGGGAGTATGTTTACAATTAATTTACCTACATATAGTAGTTATATTTGATTTGTAAAAATTCAAAAACAAATACACCCGACTTCTCTAAGTAAGTCGGGTATCTTGTTTTTCATGAATAATTTAGCTTAAACAGATTTTTTCAGAAATCAAATATGATTCCTATAGAACACAGAGAATTTTAACCTTTCTCATGAACATCAATTCTGGCTGTCCCAATTGGTATTTCTCCCATCAACCCAACTCTTTCACCACTCACTCCATAGAGCAGTACATTCCCACCCAAACTCTTTCTTTGTACACCTGTTAGCTCCACCTCTAAAGAACCTCCAGGAGCTACAGGTTGCTCAAAGGTGACTAACAAACGTTCTTTACTAATACCCATCTTAGTTGCAATTTCTTTACCTGATTGGTCTGTAATCCGAACTCTATTAAAGCGTTCCATCTGACTTGGTAGAGAAATTATTAGGTTTTGTAGAGACATTCCTTTTACAGCCACTTTGATAAAGTGAGTATCATTTCTGACGCCAGAGTTAGTAATATGAGGAACGTTAGAGTTGAATGTTACTTGGGATAGTGTATATGTATCTGAATTTGATTGGTGATACCTTACAGGTGTAGCTAGAACCGCAGCAGATGTAGTGAGTATTAAAGCAGATAAGCTACCAAAAATTAAACCTTTCATGATAAAATCCTCGCTTTTGAATAAATCAATGGCTTGACGTGAATCAAGAACCTGTAATTAATAGATTCCTACATCAATATGAGAACAAGCTGACTCATAAATTAAAGTTTTATGAGATTTTATAAAAAATATTCTTATTAATTTTTTGCTATGATAATTACAAGAAAAACTCTTAGAGACTATTTATAAAGTAAAGCTGAAATTGTCGAGTGCATTAAAGCACCGGTTAACGCGCCATATTTCCAGGTGCGTTACGGCTAAATTAGATTTTCTCAAGCGCTCAAATTCCTACACAGCCGTAACACACCCTACTTAATATTCACTTTATATAGGATTCCTATTTGATTTTTAAACAAAATTAGGTACTGTCAATTTCATATTGCCTGTTTTAGGAGCAAAAATATGACAGCACATATTCTTTTGGTGGAAGATGAAGTCAAGCTGGCACGATTTGTCGAATTAGAACTTAGTAGCGAAGGATACAGAGTAAGTGTAGCCTATGATGGTATCGGTGGTTTAACCTTGGCGCGAGACTTATCGCCAGATTTAGCGATTCTGGATTGGATGCTTCCAGGTTTGACAGGTTTGGAAATTTGTCGCCGTTTGCGAGCAACGGGCAGCACAGTACCGGTGATTTTGTTGACAGCAAAAGATGAAGTAAGCGATCGCGTCGCCGGATTAGATGCAGGAGCCGATGATTATGTAGTTAAGCCCTTCAGCATTGAGGAACTACTAGCTAGAATTCGCGCCCATCTGCGTCGCACGCAAGAAACAGACGAGGATTCATTGCAATTTGAAGATTTAAGCTTAAATCGCCGCACTCGTGAAGTATTTCGGGGAAAACGAAGCATTGAGTTAACAGCTAAAGAGTTTGACTTATTAGAATATCTCCTTTC
>JBGTMK010000477.1:0-7497 GCA_041743605.1 Nostoc sp. | reverse complement strand
ATAAAAAATCTTTCAAACGCGCTGTTGCAGAGGTTAAAGCGAGTCTTTCTGCTCCAGTAGAGCGCAATCATAAGGAAGACGAGGAATTGAAACAAGCTTCTGAGAAAATAGGCTTATTAGGTGATTGTGATTGGCTATCGTTGAGTGTCCAATACTATCCTGATAAAGTAATCGGTCATGCTGGTTGTTATATCTCTCACAAGGCTCGAATATTAACCCCACCGGCTAAATGGGATTTTACACTGCCGAAGTGGAATATGCCTGCTGCCATCTGTCCAGACTGCGAAGGACATGGGTGCGGTAACTGTGGGTATCGCGGGACTCGTGCAGAAGACTTGTGCGAACCAGTAGATGGCTATCGACTGACTTATGTGGGACGCACTAACCTTCAGACGGCTCACAATGTATATCTAGATGGTAAGTTCTTGGGAATTGTTTTCAAGGTCAGAAACGCTGATGAATTATGGGAAAACGACCCCAAGACTTACTATTGGCAGCGTAGCGATGGCATGAAGTATTGGAGCATCAGGGAGGCTGTAGAAGCACTGTCCAGTGTCACTGCTCCGATTGAACTGCCGCAAGTTCGTCAGGAGTTGGTAGCGGCGTAAATAGAATGGTGGAAGAGAATTTTCTTCCACCACTATTTTAAAATCAGTGCCACTCAGAATTAGAGCTTCGCTTATTTTTTGCGAAAACTAACATTAAAGAAAGGCAGCAGCTACTATGACAGCTTTTGACTTTGATTCTGCTGAACACAAGCTATACGAAAAGACCCCAGCAGCCAAAAGCATTCCTTCACCCGCAGGCATTTGGATTGCTTACGAAAATCAACAATTAGCAGGATGGTACGAAAATAAAGAACTAGAAGGTGGGAAAGAGTATAAAGTTCTTACTAATAAGTTGGACGAAAACGATGAAAAGATAGGCATTCCTGGCGCTCTCTATAGACAACCACGAATACTTGTGATTGGGCGATCGCCTCTGCTATACGGAAACGATAGAAAGGTGATTGGAGTTTGGCGTAGCAGTGATGGTTTGGACAAGAACGCCTACAAATTCGGTAGGCGGTATATGGTGATTTTCGTCGATGCCCAAAATCAACCTCTTCATATCGCACCAGTACAAATAACTGCTTGGGGAGTGTTTCAAGTGTCGTTTGATCAACACCTAATGGCATTCCGTGAAACCTGTGAACAAGCTTATGCAAGTTTTCAAGGCAAACATTACCAACCAAAGAATTTACTTTGGCATTCGATGTGGGTATTTTGCCCCACATTGAAAACAGAGAAACGTGAGAAAGGGGGGCAAACTTCCAATGCCTGTGTATGTAACGGATACGAAAAGCCAACTGCGCTCAACTGGGAAAGTTATTGTATTGGCAAGAAACCAATAGCTCAAGAAATTGCCCTTGTGCATAATTCCATCTGCGATTGGTGGAAAAAAGGATTGCCTAACAATAACTTACCAAAGCATACGTCTCATGCACTTGATCGCAATCAATTGATGATGGAGTCGCAACGATTAATTGAAGCTTTAGGTTGGAAAGAGGAAAAGGGCAAACAGTTTCTCATAGATAACTATGGCAAAAAAGGAAGGCAGTCACTAACTAACGAAGAATTTGCTAACTTCGTCAACAAATTGCAGTCTATGCAAGCAAATTATGATGATGAAGTTGGTTACTGGGAAGATGTGCCTTCTTAATAGCCAAATACTTGTTGAGGTGATTGCAGCAATTGTGTTCGCCTTTATGCTTCCCTATTTACCTTCAAGTAAGGAAGCATATTTAACGAACAGAATTCAGGAGTCAGGAGCCAGAATTCAGAATTGAATTCTGTGCGAGTGGGGGATTCAGACCCACCACTCATCCATTCTGACTCCTGGATTCAGAATAGCTGAATTCTTCTTCAATCAGTTCTCAAGTCTTGTCTACAGCTAATGAAGAAGGGTAAAGGGTAAAGGGGAAAGGTTAAACCTTACTATTCTACACATGCTTTAATTCATGAATCCCTTTAACCTTTTCCCCCTCTTCTTGTTCTGCTGTGTAATCACTACTACCAATAGCAACAAATGACTATAACAATCGTTCACCCTAGTATCGAAAACTTACAGCAGTTTTCTGACTTGTTCGACATTGAGAAACTATTGCAATCTAAAGGAATTCTGCCGTGGCTTTTAGCAAATGGCTGGAACTATGACAATGAATCTTGTTTGATTGCAAACATTATTGATGAATCTACAAGCTTGGATCAAGTTTGGGAATCAGACGAGTTTGATTTTAATGCTCTGTCAGATGAATTAAAAGAAAAACTCAATCAGATTTTTGAGCATTTCTATCTGTAGTATTTGTCACTTTCAATCAATAATTAATGCAAAGGTAACGAATATGCAACCAACAGAACAATTCGCAATTCGCAATTCGCAATTCGCAATTTGGAGCTAAATGTATGAATCAACAGTTTAGTATTGCTGATAGAACGAAAGCTTTGGCAATAAGAATAGTTAAAGCTTGTACCTTCTTGGATGAAAAACCTGGAGTTTGTCGAACATTATCAAAACAGCTACTCCGAAGTGGTACTTCTATAGGTGCAAATGTTCGAGAAGCCCAATCTGCCCAATCTGATAAAGATTTTCTTAGTAAATTAGAAATTGCACTTAAAGAGGAGAGAGAAACAGAATATTGGCTAGAGATACTAATAGAGTCAGAACTAGTTGAAAAGAACAAGTTTGAAACCTTACTTCAAGAAACTAGGGAAGTTGGAAAGATTTTAGTTGCATCTACTCGAAAAATCAAGGATAAAATCAATAAGCTAAATTAATTGCGAATTGCGAATTGCGAATTGCGAATTGCCTGTTGCGGTTCTAGATTGTCTAGACCGAAGCAACAAGAAGTTGCTGCTTAACGAAATAAGAATCAGCTTATCCGTGAAAAACTCTACAGTCAGATTTAATTAGTCTAACTGTAGAGAAAAATCGATTCCACAACAAATTATGGCACACTTCACTGCTAATAAGATGGAATTAAATTTGATTAAAGTCTACGACTCAACGCTTTTAAGCTCCTCAAAAGTTTACCAAATTAATGGTACACATTGTCGATACTTGGGTGATGAAGGTACTATCCAACATCCACAGTATCTATTTCTACCTCTGCCAAATCAAAGAAAAAAAGCCAGCTTTCGACTAAACCGAAACAAACTCATGAGTCGTTGTTATGAAGTCGAAGGTATGGTTTATCAAAAGCCTGTGGTACAGGATAATTCGCAGCAACTTCAGCTATTTTAGCCATGTCCATACATAAACCACCAGTCATCAAAAGACACATTAGGTTACAAAAAAGCTCTACGAAAGTAATCTATAGAGCTACTACAGACATTCGCTCTCTTGAGAAATCACCACAAAGAAAGCTTCGCTTAATCGAAAGTGAAAAATAATGATTGAGGTCAATAATCATGGTACAAGCAATTGACAACCCTATTGCTGCAAATTTCCTGACTGATGCAGTAGTCGAGCGCCACAATTTCTCACAGTTAAATAAAACCCGTATTCGGTTTCGCATTCAGTTAAAGAAAAGTACAAAGTCTGCCGCTCCCAAATGGGCTGATGTACTAAAAGCTGAAGTTTCTGAAATTGAATCAGACCTTGTGAAAGTTACAAATTCCGAAGTTGGTTTGCGGGGTATCAAGGTATTCAAAAAGCTAGATGAAGCTGCTGCCCAATTAAGGCAAGAGATTGCTTCAGTTCAAGAGTGGATGTCTGCTGATACTGGTGATTGGGTTTGTCCGATTGATTTAGCTCCACTCGTTTGGAACCAATTAATCAATATCAGAGATAATATTGCCCCTGGTTTACGCAATCAATTAAAAGCTGATTACGAAGCGGGACTTCTTGATTATCAGGAACGAATTGATCAGTTCCTCTCACTTAACACCTGGGAATTAGCACAGGATAAGCAAGAGTCAGTCAAAGCCAACTTGCTAAGAGCATTTCCGACTCTGACCGATCTCGAAGACTATTTGCAAGTCGTGATTGGTCGTCCGGTGATCATCCCTGCCCTCTCTGAGCAACTCAATCAGCAGCAAGCCGAATGTCTAGACCAGATTACCAAGTTCATTCAACAGTATGACCAGAATCTGGAGCAAAGGCTACGGGAATCAGCCCTGGCAGGTGGTGAACAACTCGCCGCGCAGTTGCTTGAAGAGTTGGCTGATTGGGAACCAGGGAGGAAACCCATACAGTTTAAAAGAAAAATGGAGCGTCATCTGATGAAGGTTCAAGTGCTACTGGCAAACGCTTCACCGGAAGCTGGCAGTAGCTTGGAGGCGATGATGACGCACTTAGATTCTATCGTTAACGATCCAGCGATTGAATCAAAGAATATTGGTAGCGAGGGGCGTAGTCAATTGCAACAAAAGATAGATTCTATCCGCACCAAGTTGTTAGATGAACAACGCAATCTACAATCGCTTGCGACTGACGACGTGGGCTTATCGAAGGCTACCGTAATGTCGTTTAAGTTCAGGTAAAAAACAGTCTTGGGCGGGTGCATTCGCCCAAGACTAAATACCTTAAACGAAAAATGGATATACACCTCACAAAGAATACCGCACTTCTACCACTACAGGAACAAGATTCTCATGTCACACTTCTCAACCGTTAAAACCAAGCTTACCAACCGTGAATGTCTGGTACAAGCTTTGCAAGATTTGAAGCTCAATCCGCAAGTACATGAAACAGCACAATCACTAAAAGGATACTACGGTGGCTCTCAAGGACAAAGTGCTGAAATTATAGTTTCTGGTCGCACCATAAAAGCCCGTGCAGACATCGGATTCAAGTGGAATCAGTCAAGCGGCGTGTACGAGGTAATACACGACAGTTATGAAACAGTTCCGAAGCTGGGCAAAGACTTTTTCAGCAATAAACTAATGCTGGCTTATGGTAAGCATTTGGTTCGTGCGAAAGCTGCCGAGTTACAAGAAAAATTTGGTGAATGTGCGATCGCTGAATCAACTAATGGAAATGTGCAAACCCTACGCCTAACCTTTGCCGGACATCAGGAAGTTAAACAATTTGCACGGAGATAAATATGGAACGCTCAATACTGATTCATTTCGACAATGCTACAGGTGAAGTTCGAGTGGAGGCGGAGGGGTTCGAGGGGCTGAGTTGTTTATCGGCTACACAACCGTTTGAAGAGGCATTGGGAGTTGTGGAGGGCGATCGCATTTTCAAAGAAGAATCAGCACCACAACTTCGGACTACCCTAAGCAGCCAAACACGTTTGCGTCAGTAATCAGTCATCAGTTACCAGTCTTAACTCGGCTGGTAACTGCTGATCATAAAGGCTTCGCCATTTCATAAGTGAAATATTTGAATAATTGACATGAAACTCTCAAATCTGCTCTCCACGCTCGATTCACAAATCCCCATTGCTGCGGTTGATGTCTTGTCGCCCGATGAAGCGACGATTATTCAGTGGTTGACAACCGAAGCTAAAGAAAAACTCAACAGTCCAGTTTTCTTTTGGAACCTGGGAGTATCCAGCCTGGAGCAATGCCTGATTGCACCGGATGGTGGACTAGTGTTTAAGCCAGTGCCAGAGTACAAAAGACCTGCTCATACAGATCCGTTGCTGTTCGTATTCGACTATATCAATAACTTTGATGGCGTTGGCGTGTTTATTCTGGGGGACATACACCCATTTCTTGGCAAGAATTCCCCACAGATGAGTTGGGAAATCTTGACCAGAGTGAAAAACCTTTACCACCGACTCAAACCTACAGAAAAACGGATCGTGCTGCTGGGTCAAAACATCGAACTACACGATTCTTTGTTAAGGCTCATCCCCTACTGTGAAGTGCCACTACCTAACATTGGCCAAATTCAAGACCACTTCGAGTCATATCTGGTTTTTCTTGAAGAATCTGCTACTGAGCAGGATGTCACATTTCAAGTGTCCCTGAGTTATGAAGAAAAAGAAACCTTTGCACGGGCAGCGCTGGGACTGACGTTAGAGGAAGTCAGCGATTTTTTGCGGCTAACTGTCAAAGAGCATCTGAGCCGGAATGGTATTTTGATTGATGCTACAGTCACACCTCTGATAGTCGAGTACAAAACCCGGCTGTTGGCTCAGATGGGAATTGAGTTAGGAAAACCTGCAACTATCCCCTTCGGCGGACTCGATTTACTGCGGGATTGGCTAACTCGACGGCGGCGGCTATTTACTCAAGAGGCGCGATCGCTCCATCTGCCGCAACCCAAAGGTGTATTGTTGGCGGGGCCTCCCGGAGTTGGTAAAAGTTTACTTGCTAAAAACATCGCAACTATACTGAATCTACCACTCCTACAACTAGACATTGCGTCCCTTTTAGGCTCACTCGTTGGCGAGTCCGAGGGCAATGTCCGCCGCGCACTTAAAACGGCCCAAGCTATTGCCCCATGCGTATTATGGGTTGATGAGATAGAAAAAGCACTTTCGGGGATTGGTGACACAAGTGGAGTTTCCCAGCGTATTCTGGGAAATCTGCTCACATTTATGAGTGAGTGTACGGCAGGTGTGTTCGTTGTGGCTACCTGCAACGACCCGTCTGCTCTACCTAGTGAATTGAAACGGAAAGGCAGATTTGATGAAAACTTTTTTGTTGACTTACCAACCGAACCGGAGCGATGTCAAATCCTGAAAATTCACCTGGAGCGTTTTGGCATTGTGGTTGAAGGCGAATATCTGGAAGCGATCGCTGCAAACACCGCGAAGTTTTCAGGCGCAGAATTAGAAACTCTAGCAGCAGAAGCAGCACTACTGGCGTTTGACGAAGGGCGACCGCAGCAAGTGACGCTGGGAGATTTAGAGAATTGCAGCCATTCCATTACCCCACTTGCCGTTCAGGATGCTGCTGCTGTGGAGCGAATGCAAGCTTGGTCTAAGACTGCGAGGGCAGCAAGTAGTCCTGTCATCGGGACGAAACAAGCGTCTTTGCGTACTGCCAAGTTTCGCAACATGAATTGATAAAGTCCGCGATTTCTCCTGTTGTGTTCAAGAGAAATCGCATTGTTAAAAAGAGACAATTGCTACGCCACAAAGAGAGTGAATTGGCTTGGATTGACCCGGAAGATTGCAGATTGTAGAGGGCAGATTGCAGATTGAATTCGGTACAAGCCCGCAAGAAAGTGGGCGGAATAAATCTGAAATCTACAATCTCCTAGAAGAGTTGCTGCATCCCTGGTGAGTGCAGTCAATCTCCAATCTCCAAGACGCTCGCGGACTCGCTAACGCTTCGCTATCGGCAATCTTCAATTGCTTGACAATGATATTTCTAATTTCAAGGTAAATCAAATGGCAAATACAGACTTGGTAAGTTATTACGGTCAAACCGAAAAAATCGACCAGTTAGTTGAAAAACATGGTGCATATTTAGAACAACTGGACAGAAAAACGAAACTCTTGCTACGTACAACTTTGTCGCAATATGTTTTTATGCAACAAATATGTACTCCTGA
>JBGTMK010000476.1:0-4548 GCA_041743605.1 Nostoc sp. | reverse complement strand
TTACTTGGCTGAGTCAACAGGATCAACAGCCCCTTTCCATTCGCCCCAAAGAACCGAAAAACCGTCGAATAACCCTGACTACTACCCAAGGCAATCTTTTAATATTGTCGTCTTTATTGGTTTTACCCTTAATTGGGTTTGCGATCGCAGTTATTCTCTGGTGGAAACGACGGTAAAAAGTGAGTTAGGAGGTAATTGGTCTTTGAAGACGCGATAAATCGCGTCTCTACATGAGGGTTTTGTTGCTCATTCTGAACCGTATTGATGTATAAATATTAACTCCTCACAAATGACCAATGACAAATAACAAATGACCAAAAAATGAAATTGCCGCGAACGACTTTAATTTTGATACTGCTAGCTCTGGGTTTAGGTGGTTTTGTTTACTTCTATGAAATTCGGGGCGCAACTGTGCGAGAAGAAACCAAGGAGCAAAAACAGAAAATTTTCTCTTTTGCAGAAGATGATGTCCAGTCCTTAACGGTCAAGACAAAAAAACTCACCTTGAATCTGGAACGTAGCCCTGAATCTAGTAACCCCAAGTGGTTAATCAAATCTCCGATATCTGGCCCAGCGAATGATGCTATTGTTTCTTATTTAATGGATTTGCTGGTCAAAGGTAATAGCGATCGCACTTTATCAACTCCAGCAAAAGAGCTTGGAGAATTTGCCTTAGATCAACCCCAAGCAACTATTAATATCACCCTGAAAAACCGACAAAGCCATCAGTTAATTTTAGGCAAATCTAACTTTAACGGTAGTTTATTGTATGCTCAAGCCGATCCAGCTACAAAGCCCGATGGAAATATAAATGTACTATTGGTATCTACAGATTTTGCAAATGCCGTGAATCGGGAATTATCAGAGTGGAAGCAACCTGTAGATAATAGTCAGAAACTACCTGGACTCAGCACCCCTTTACCAACTCCGACCAATGGTAAATGAGCAATTACGCTTTCTGTGGTATGTTTCATTAACACACAGTCAACTTAGAACCAGGGCTTATGGAATTGGAGGTTTATAAGCCAATACAGTTCAGAATGAGCAACAAAACCCTCATGTAGAGACGCGATAAATCGCGTCTTCAAAGACCAATTACCTACACCAATAACCCTGAACTGAATCGTATTGGTTTATAGCCGTCTTTTTAACGTCAAGTTGACTTCAAATCTCACTAGTTTTTCTAAGTTACTATGACAAATCCGACAGCAACACTGCTAATTTCCTGCCCAGATCAACGGGGATTGGTGGCGAAATTTGCCAATTTCATCTACTCTAACGGTGGTAATATTATCCATGCAGATCAGCATACAGACTTTGCCGCTGGGTTATTCCTCACCCGCATTGAATGGCAGTTAGATGGGTTCAATTTACCGCGAGAATTTATTGCCCCTGCTTTTAATGCGATCGCACAACCTTTAGGTGCTAAGTGGGAAATACGTTTTTCTGATACAGTACCACGCATAGCTATCTGGGTAAGTCGGCAAGACCATTGTCTATTTGATTTAATTTGGCGACAACGTGCTAAAGAATTTGTGGCTGAAATTCCTTTAATTATTAGTAACCATTCTAATTTAAAGGTGGTGGCAGAGCAATTTAATATCGAATTTCAGCACATTCCTATTACTAAAGACAATAAATCAGAACAAGAAGCCCAACAACTAGAATTACTACGCCAGTACAAAATAGATTTAGTTGTATTGGCGAAATATATGCAGATTGTTAGTGCAGATTTTATTAGTCAATTTCCGCAAATTATTAATATTCATCACTCATTTTTACCAGCTTTTATCGGAGCAAATCCTTATCACCGAGCTTTTGAACGGGGTGTGAAAATTATTGGCGCAACGGCTCATTATGCCACTGCTGATTTAGATGCAGGCCCAATTATTGAACAGGATGTGGTGCGAGTTAGTCACCGTGATGAAGTTGATGATTTGGTGAGAAAAGGCAAAGATTTGGAGAGAGTTGTATTAGCAAGAGCGGTGCGATCGCACTTACAAAATCGTGTATTAGTATATGGAAATAGAACAGTAGTATTCGAGTGATTTTATATGCGAATGAATGAAATTTGCGGTTATACAAATAAAGTCCGCCTACGCGGACTTTAAAAATAGTTATTTCAAGAATTGCCGTTGCTGTTTTACTTAGCTGAAACTAACTCTGTATCATCTTTCGATTCGTCTCTGATTTTAAAGTAGTAATAAAGATTACCAACAGTTAAGTCTGATGCCTGTTGCAAATGAGATGTAACTAAAGTTTTATAACCAGTAATTCCAGCTTGTTCACTAATATAAAATTCGTACTCTCGACGTAGTTCAGGCTCGAATAAAAATAACAACTGGTCACGAAGTGAATAGAAATGGGATTTTTCGGTTAAATTTTCATATACTAATTGTTCTGGCGGTTCTACTAAATTGATTGTGGAGTAGTGAGTATCTGTACTATTAAAATCAGCGCTACTTAAAAGTTTTAAATCTGATGAAGGAAGCGAGCGCATCCAATACACATGATTTTGCCACGAATCCAATACCGCTAAATCATGATTTTTAATGCGGACAATTTCGGGAAAGAGAAAATCAAGCTCATCATGTGATTCGCAGCGATTAATCACAGTGAGAGCATCTTCACAGATTTTATCTTGGAGTAGGATAAGGCGATCGCTCACTGCTGAAACCTCATTTTGCACTTGATAAGTTGCAACAATCGCCTGTTCAATTGCCCAAGCGCATTCAAGTCTGCGTAATTGACCAGCTGCACAGGTTTCTTCCAGTAAATGGGGGTTGCTGTAGTCTGCTAAAGCCGTAAATAACATTCCCCTCACGCCATCAATCTCAGCATTTCTTCGGCTGAAATCTTGCAATTGCATAGCTGAACGGAAGCGGTTCATCGCCTGAATAAACACTCCATACGCTCTCACTAAAGCTGTGCGATGTTGTTCAAATTTGATATCTTGGGCTACTTGCTCGATTATTTGTCTAATTTCTACTCCTTGGTCTTTTAAGGCTTGTTTCAAGTCAATAAAACCGTTTTTGACTTCTAGCCTCATTTGCTCTACTTCTTTTCTTAATTTCAGTGTTTGATGTAGGTTCACTGCTGTCAGTGCTACACCTGCTACTGTTCCCACGCCAATCAAGGCTGTAGTTGCTTGCAGCACACCTAAGCTAGTCTGTATAGTTTGCAAGCCATTTAATACAGATGTAAAGCCTTGCTGAGTTTGATACATCTGCGCCCCACTAGTAACAAAATTTGAAGCTGCTATCAGTGGAGATAAAGGGCTGTTGTTGACTGTAGCGCCAATAGCATGGCCTACAAACTGTCCGGTAACTGTATCTCTAGCCATGCTTAAAGGTACTCCATTGCTCAAGACTTGTAGATATTTCCCAGCATCAATACCAGCTTGAATTGCAGGCGCAAATTGGAACAGCATATTTTTAGGTTGCTAAAAGCTAATTTTCTTGAGCCTAACTGGTATAAAAAAGTAAAGATAACCGTATTTATTCGGTATATTAATTAATTTTGTCTAAACCTGGGAATACTAAGTCTGAAAACTTATCGCCTTACATAGTTTATGGATACTTCACTACTTAACTCTCAGACTGTTGAGCTATTGTCGCAGATTACTGGACAAAAACTGACTCAAAAGAATCTCACACCACCTGTAATATTTCTGGCAAATTTAGTCACGGTGCTTTTGGGAGTGATATTTGTAGATGGCACAGTTGCAGAGTCAGAAAAGCAACGTTTACTTACAACCATTTATCGATTTAGTATTCCAGAAAGTGATGTGCGTAAGTTGACACATTTGATGATTAAGGGAGTCAAAAATAATCAAGTTTATAAGCAAGTTAATAATTTACTAGCATTGGCGGCTCCGCTTTCAGAGTCAGAAAAGCTTTTGTTGATTAGCTTTGGCTATGAAATGTCATCTGCTGATGGCGAAATTGATTCACGCGAGAAAAAGTATTTGGAGATAGTCGCCAAGCACTTAGGCATTAAACCACAACATTTAGTAGTTTTAGAGGCTGGTTTTACTCATCAAACAAATGTGGAGCCTATTGCTTTAGATGAAGTACATTTTTTACTCGACTCTGCTCGGTTTCAAGAACTGGATATTATATTTGTTAAGGCTGCAAGTGATATGTTAGCCTGTTTACCTGCTAAACCAGAACACAAAATAACTAAACCACACAGAAATATATCTTATGGAGAATTGAAAAAGTTTCAAGAATATCGCAAACAATTAGACAATTGTTGTTATAAGCTATTTGAGATAATTCAAGACTGTACCAATCGTGGTTTCTTGCCTCACACTTTGATAGAAGAGGTAGAGGAAATATCTCAAAAAGTAAAATCTCAGCAGTTTAGGTTAGCAGTTTTAGGCGAGTTTAGTCAAGGAAAATCAACCTTACTTAATGCCTTACTTGGTGAAGAAATTCAACCTGTGAGAGAGATTCCTTGTAGTGGTATAGTAACAGTCTTAAAATATGGAATCAAAAAGCGGGTAGTCTGTCGTTATAAAGATGGACGGGAAGAAGAAATTCCTTT
>JBGTMK010000475.1:0-2726 GCA_041743605.1 Nostoc sp. | reverse complement strand
GATTGTTTCAGAATCAAATCGGATTACTATAGTTTTGCGTAATTGCTAGAAAAATTAAGCAATTATAGTTATCCTGTGAATAGGATACGAGCAAATCATGGGAAATGGTGCAGTCTACCTAGTACCTATAAAGAAATTACCATTAAGGTTAAGGGCAGTTCTGTACCAATTCCTATCAGGGATTGAAATAACTCAGATATGGCTACTGACAATACACTTACCAATAAACGGATTCGACTAAGAATTTCTAAGGATTATCACCAGGAACCTGTAATTTCTCGCCTGGTGTCTGACTATGGATTGACTGTAAATATCACGGCAGCGATTTTGGGAGCCAATGCTGTTGGTGATGGTTGGTTTGACCTTGAACTCCAAGGAACAGATGCACAAATTGAGAGCGGTTTAACCTATCTCCACGATTTGGAGTTGGAAGTCTGGGATGATACCAGAGCAAGTGATTGGTAAAGGTTATAAAATGATATACCAAATCCCATTATTATTTTGACGTAAAATACTGTATCTTTGCTCAATAAATTCCAGCATTGTTGGGAAATTTTCTTTGATGATACCCTGCTGAACATAATCAATAAAGATATATGGTATTCCCAAAATGCCCCACGTTGTAGAAAAATAACACCCCAATCAAAAATACACCAAACAACAAGCAATAAAGTCAATATATTCTTAAATTTACGCAATGATATATCTATTGCAATAATAGCCGCTAAGATTAGAGGATAAAAACCATTTAAGAACCATTTTATTCCTGAAAAAAGCCTTCTTGGATCAAATTGGGCATTAGCAACAATCTGAGGTGGATATAAAAAGAATGTCTCATACAAAATTGATAAACTATTAAACCAGGCAAAGTAGCTAACAACAAATAAAATAGGAAACATAATCCCTATAAAAGTTGCAAGACAGATTTCTACAAAAACTTTTTGGATCTTCTCGCGTTTTATTAGTATAAAATATACTAAGGGTGTTAACCAAAACGAAAGTAATACTACCAAAAATATTAATTTAAATATGAGGACGATTCCACCAATAAAACCTGACACTAAAAGGAGGATAAATCTTTGCTTTCCTTCATATTTAAAAGATTGATAAGTTAGCCAAAGACAAATAAATAAAGGAAAATTAACTAGTGCTTCTACTTGAGTAAGATGCCAAGACCCTGAAACAGTATAGTAAACGCCAACCGTTAACAAAGGTACTAGACTTGCAATTATCCGATGCTGAAAATAGCTTTTTAGAGTCAGCAACAATATTAGAGAAAAAAACACCATGTAAATCAGTTCAAAAACATGGATACCAATTTCATTAAAACCAAAGAAACTTCCTCCCAAAAAATAAAAGTAAAAAATCCCCGGTTGCTTCACATCCCAAAAATCACGATAGAGTACCTTTCCTTGTTGAATCTCGAAAGCACCTAGCCTAAAAAATGCTTGATCTCCGTCAAATGGAAAAGGTAAATGTATAAGGCCAATAATAATAATTGCAATCAAAACTAGAAAATCAATTTTATTAAGTTTAGTAACATTAATCATTAACAATTAAGTGATAATACTGTATTGATTAATATCCTAACAGGCAAGGAACAGCGCAATTTTATAAATATGAGCTTAAAGTTTAAAGTTTGTGTGATCTTATCAGTGCTGAATTGTCGGTTTCTTAATAATTAGCTTCAGTAGCAATTAATTGGATAGATTAGAAAACTTCAAATCACACTTAAAGTCGTGGAAACACTTAAATATTCTTATAAAATATCTTTATAATACTTTTCGTATTATAAAGTAATCTCTATAGTCGTTTATTTACCATATATAAACTACACATAATTTACGTAATTACACTTATTGTTTTACGATCTTTATGGGAATCTCCTTTACATAACAACTAAATGCACTAAATTGATAGAATTGCCGTAGTTTAATAAAAACCAGAAAGATGAAAATCTCTATGAGGCTGAAACTTACAGCGCTTCCCGCTATTATGCAATACAGTTTTCTCCTTGCCCCTCTCCTAGCATAGCTTTCAGCCTTGAGAATGTACCTCATAGCTGCCGGAAGTGCTGTAACGAGGCACAACAGATTGTCATTGCGAACGCTCCATTTCATTACGTACCCTACGGGAACGCCAAGGGCGAACGCAATGACAAAATAAATATGTTTTTACACATTTGGGATGAGAGCATCCCAAAGACTCTGCATGGCTGACAAATCAATGGCAAGAACAATTCCAGCAATGGATTTCTCTGGATCAAACCAATCGATTGCGGTTGCAACTGTGCGTCTTAAAATCCTATTACGAAGAACCGGTGATTTCCGAGTTAGTTTCTCGTTATGGACTAACAGTTAATATTACCAGTGCCATACTTCAACCCGATACCGAAGATGACGGCTGGTTTGACTTAGATTTGTGGGGGAGAACAAAGCAACTATACTCTAGCCTGAGTTATTTAGAAAAACTGGGGCTGCCAATTTGGCTGGATCTAGCGTTTATAGCGATCGCTAAGGTAAGAATTCAGAATGCTGAAATAATCTAAATTTCGTAGTACCAAATTTCTTCTTCTCGCAACACAATTCGATGCAGAGAGAGACGATTAATCAAGCCCTCTTGCTCAAACTGCCCAAGAACACGAGTGATGGTAACACGAGTTGAACCGAGCATTTCTGCCAAGTCTTCATGAGTCAGACGCATATCTATTAAACGTCCCTTCTCAA
>JBGTMK010000474.1:0-9814 GCA_041743605.1 Nostoc sp. | reverse complement strand
TGGAAGTCCCTAACTCCAGCGCTATGTGCTTTATTATTAGCAAATCGTCGTTTACCGAGTGCGGAAACTTGGCTAGAGCGCAAAACACATCAATTTTATCGTCCAGCGTTGAAGTTCTCGATTCGTTACCCCAAGGTGATTTTAGGGGTGGCACTTGCGGGGTTTATTGCATCGATAATTATTCTTCCTGGGTTGGGTAAAGTCTTTTTGCCAGAATTTCAAGATCGTTCTTTGGTTAATTCAATGGTTCTCTTACCTGGGGAATCTCTGAATGCAACTAACCAAGCAGCTTTGGCGGTGATGGATGCCTTGAAAAGCGATCGCCGTTTTGATTTCATTGCCTTACGATCTGGGTTTGCTCAAGGAGATCCTGAAGTGGCTGGGGTCAACTTTGGTGAGTTGGATGTGCAGATTAGTGAAGAAGGAGCGAAAAACCGGGAAAAAACTATTGAAGCACTCCGCAAAGAGTTTGAAAAACTTCCTGGTGTGGCAACTAATATTGGTGGATTTATCTCACACAGAATCGATGATATTCTCTCAGGCGTGAGAAGTGCGATCGCTGTCAAAATTTACGGCCCCGAACTTGAACAACTCCGCATTATTGGTAAACAGATACAATCCGCCATGAGTGGTATTCCCGGCATTGTGGATTTGCAACTTGAACCCCAAGTCCCAGTTAAACAAATTCAAATTCAATTTGACCGCGATGCAGCCGCTCGTTATGGGTTAACTGTGGGAGAACTGGCGGAAACGATAGAGACTGGGCTGAACGGCAAAGCAGTTTCTCAAGTGTTGGAGAAGCAACAAACGTTTAATCTCGTTGTGTGGTTGCAAGATAGCTCGCGTAACAATTTGGACGTGATTGGTAACTTGTTGGTAGATACACCCAACGGGCAGAAAATTCCTTTATCTCAGGTTGCTAAAGTTGATTATGGCACGGGGCCAAGTACCATCAATCGTGAAAATGTTTCCCGGCTGATTGTGGTTTCTGCCAATGTTGCTGGAAAGGATTTGGGTTCTGTAATCAAAGATGTACGCGATCGCGTCAAACAAATTCAACTACCTGGAGGATACTATGTGCAATTTGGCGGTCAGTTTCAGGCACAGGAACAAGCAACGCAGACATTGATAATTGCAGGTGCGGTTGCGATCGCTGTAATTTCTGTACTGATTTACTTTGCGGTTAAGTCAATTCCTGCCACAGTCATGATTATGATTAACTTGCCACTGGCATTAATTGGTGGGGTTATCTCTGTGGCCTTGAGTGGTGGTATTATTTCCGTTGCTTCTATGGTTGGTTTTATCACTCTATTTGGTGTAGCTACTCGCAACGGATTGCTGTTAGTAGATAACTATAACAATCGCCTAGCAGAGGGAATACCACTCAAACAAGTGATTGTTGATGGTTCGATGGAACGATTAGTTGCGATTCTCCTTACAGCACTTTCATCAGCACTAGGTATGGTTCCCCTAGTAATTGGTTCTGGTGCAGGTAAGGAAATTTTGCAACCTTTGGCTGTGGTAGTGTTAGGTGGCTTGGTTACTTCCACTGCTTTAACACTCTTAGTTTTGCCGGCTTTATATTCGCTATTTGGTAAATTTTTGGTTCCCAAAAAGACTACACAAGTACAAGAAATCGATGTTACTCAAGGTTCAGTTGTATGACACTTAATTTATTAATTCTTCCCAGATGTCCACCTGGGAATGTAGAGATATTCATACGCTATGTATGGGATTGATCGAAATTTTTCTAATAATCAATGAGGAGTAAATCAATGCAATCATTAAAATCAGGCTTTGTTGTTTTCGCCAGTGTAGGATTACTTTTTTTGGGAGCTTGTGGTAATCAAGCTTCTGAGTCCAGTAGTAATCCTTCTAGTCCTTCTACAGAAAATACTAACAAAACCAAACCAGCCGCCAAAACTGAAACATCTGCTCATGGCGATTCGCATGGTAAAAATGCTCAAGTCGTTGAAGCAGGAAAATATCACTTAGAGTTAGTGCCTGAGAAAGAAGGTAGTACGACTCACTTAGATTTATATTTGCAAACAGGTGACAAACACCAAGCAGTTCCAAATGCAAAAGTTTCTGCTGATATTCAGTCACCAGATGGAAAGCAAAAAACAGTTCCCTTAACATACGATGCTGATGGTAAACACTACGCTACCAAGCTGGAGGGAGTTACGGCGGGTCAATACCAAGTGAAAGTTACTGCGAATGTTGGTACAGAAAAGGTCAACGGTCGCTTTAGTTTTAATCAGTAATTTAAGTTAGGCTAAATTTCAGGGTAAGCTTTGCTTGCCCACCCTTAAAATCAACTTATTAAAAATGGCTGAAATCTGGGCTTTTGTACTCATAGGCGAGTGCCTCATGACTGAACTGTAATTTGAATTGCAAATAATCTTAACGTTAAAAATGCCTTGATTGCAGATTTGACCGATTAGTATTTCAAGTTATTATAGCTATGTAGATAGTCTTCAAATTTATTTCAGTTCTTTCCATGTATCTATTTTGGGATTGAAAGACTGCATTGTTATCATTTACCGTATAAAATATTTGGGGATTACTAGGAGCGATCGCTAGTTTTACGACTACACTATTAGTTTCAGTCCAAAGTTTCTCCCACGTTTTACCACCATCATTAGGGGTGAAATGAGCAGTGATTCCGAAAGTTCCGCGCTTGAACTTGATGAGCCGCTTTCAATATTGGGTAGCTTGCCGCCGCAGGCATCACCAGGAATAAAACTGTATCAATTGAAGTCTCTGAAATTTCAGGTATTCAAACCCAAGATGAGCCGTATTAAATTGCTGCACCAAATAGGCTATTGCTGAACTGCATTAAAATTACTAAAATAATCTATCATTGAGCAGTTCTACTCTTGAACTGGTTGAGGAGTTTGTCGAATGAACCATCGGATTTTACTAAACTGGGCTACGATTCCTACTCTTGCAAGCTCAATGCTAACGATGGTGCTGATGCCAAGTTTAGCCCATGCGGCTGAAACAAGAACGCCTGCTTCCGTTCAAACCTCATGCAATGTACCTGTAGGTTCTGGCATGAGTTTCTTAGAAACAAGGTTAGCGTTCCAGAATGGTGAAACCAACGCTGCATCTTCGACTGAAAATTTGATCGAAGAGCCTTTAATGGATTTCAGTGCAGCGGAGAGCGATGCTGCGGTTGCGCTGTTTGGTTGTGACTGTCCACCTTGTATGAATGCATTACGCCAAGTGCGGAGCCAATTATCCAGTCAAGTCTTGTTGAGCAGCAGTCAAATCTTGGCGAGCAATAGTCAAGGGCATTGCTGGACAGCGTTACAGCAACATACCTCTCCACAAGAGGTGCAAGATATACTGCAAAAGCTAGCAACAGAGGAAACCAATCAATGAAGAGTATTCATCTGACTGCACACATGGCTAGATAAACGCAAAGGCGTTACCAATTGCAAACTACCTAGGTCTTGTCCACTTTTGGTGATCATGTTCGGGGATGCTCCCACTTGAGCGATCGGCATAAGCAGGTTTTAACGGCAATCTTATGGGTTAACCGACAACAGCTGTCGGTTAACCCATAATATTGCCGCGACTAGAACCATAATGTTGCCGCAACTGAGGCTGTAATGCTCATTCTTTCATTGTGCGATCGCAACCCTAATTGAACAATTGGAACCATAACATTGCCGGAAACTAAAAATGGAACGATAAACTTGCCAAAACAAGGTATTTCAAGTCTTGATTTCTAGGTTGACGCATTGAAAGGCATTGAACTTGAATATATAGCCTGCAAGGATTAGAGACGTTTGAAGCATAATGTTGCCGAAATCAATTGGAAGCATAAGCACGTAAAAACGGCAATCTTATGGTTCCACCGACAACAGCAGTACTTTCAGGCTATTTTGCCCCTGGTCACAGCTTCGCTATATTTACGCCAAGATGGCTTCCTTAGCAATTAATTCATTAGTCTTTTTCGGCGAGATTTTTCTAAGGACTCCTAGTTTTTCTGACATTTTCAAAATGTGCGTCCTCTTTGTGATGAGACAGTGCAAATGGTGCAAGAACTGACTTGTCCTAACTGTGAAGTATCAGTCTATAACCTGCGACAAGAACAGGAGAAAGCCCAGCAGTATGGAGTAAATGCAGTACCTGCGATCGCAATCAATGGAAAACTGGTTGTGACTGGTAAACCCAGTCGAGAGCAACTCCAATCTGCTGGTGTAGGCCAGCCCCTGAGTTAAAATAGTTGAAACAGAAGGTAAATAAGCTTCAAGACCTTCAATTTGCAAAAAACTAAGCTATCGCGGGGTGGGCGTTTCGCACGCCCTAATTAGGGCTTGCTGAAAGGCACATTAGATGATAAACCGTAAATCTGTTTTATGGATGGTTTTGATGCTTCTAAGAAGGCAGATATTTTGATACTATGAATAATCGGAACTACATAACATT
Source organism: Nostoc sp. (assembly GCA_041743605.1). Taxonomy (GTDB): domain Bacteria; phylum Cyanobacteriota; class Cyanobacteriia; order Cyanobacteriales; family Nostocaceae; genus Nostoc. The sequence continues at coordinate 5,374 of JBGTMK010000474.1, read as the reverse complement.
TCCTATGTTCCAAGAGAGAATTATTAAATGTTTATTGTTACCTTACTACTGGACTTCCACTACACCACGAAACATGTTCATCCCACAGGTAAATTGATATTGACCTGGTTTAGGAGGTGTAAATTCAATGGGAGTGACGTGATTTAGAGCTAAATTTTGAGCAATATGAAAATCAGGTAACAATACTTTCTCCAAACAGCTACTGGGGTCGCGGCGAAAGAAATTTAGCCGTACAGGTTGACCAGATTTTACAATCACACGATTAGGTTCATAGCCTCCATCTACATTAATTGTTAGCTCCTGTATCCCTTGACCAAGATTAGCTTTTATAGCTTTGTTTTTACTGAATAAAAACCACCACAGTTCCAATCCAATTAATCCTAAACCGCCCAAAGTAACACCGATTTTTAATGCTAGTGGTTGCTCAAGACGGCGAAATTGACTGGTTTGTTCTGATGAATGTGTTGGCATTTCGGTTGGCATTTGTGCTGTTGCTACGCTTGATGCTGTACCAAACAGAAGTCCTAACCCGGCAATGCTCCCAAAAATCTTACTTTTATTGAACATCTGCTAAATTCCCCACAATTATTAGATAGTTTTGGGATGAAAGTTACGCAAGCGTAAGGCATTTGTAACAACAGAAACGGAACTAAACGCCATCGCTCCACCCGCAATAATTGGGTTGAGTAACCAGCCAAAGACAGGAAACAAAACTCCGGCAGCAATGGGAATCCCAGCAACGTTATAAATAAAGGCAAAGAAGAGATTTTGTCGGATATTCTGCATAGTGGCACGACTCAATTGGATTGCAGTGACTATGCCTTGCAAGTCTCCAGAGATCAGGGTAATATCGCTGGCTGCGATCGCCACATCTGTTCCTGTACCAATTGCAATCCCCACATTCGCTTGAGCCAGTGCTGGTGCATCATTGATGCCATCACCCACCATTGCGACAATTTTCCCCTCTGCTTGCAATGCTTGTATTTGAGACGCTTTTTGGTCGGGTCGAACTTCTGCAAATACTCGTGTGATCCCAACTTCGCTGGCGATCGCTTCTGCTGTTTTGCGATTATCCCCTGTTAACATAACTACCTCTAAACCTAACTTTTGTAGCGTTCTCACAACTGCTACTGAAGAGGGTTTGAGTGCATCAGCAATTCCCATCAAGCCTTGAATTTTCCCATCTACAGCAATTAAAATCGCTGTTTTACCAGCAGCTTCCATAGAGGTTTTACGCTCTTGAAGCGTGCGGGTATCGATATTTAATTCTTCCATCCAACGCTGAGTACCAATTTGTACTAAGTGGTCTAAAACAATTCCTTGGACACCACTCCCAGCGATCGCTTCAAATTTCTTAGCCTCTGTCAGTTCCACTTGCTGAGATTGGGCATACCTAACCACCGCTTCAGCCAATGGATGTTCTGAATTCCGTTCTACAGACGCTGCCGATTGCAAAAGTTTTAACTCATTACTATTAGCTGTGCCGTTAACAGTAACAAAGTCAGTAACAGTGGGTTTTCCCTGTGTTAAAGTTCCAGTTTTATCCAGCACAATCGTCTGGATTCTATGAGCGAGTTCTAGACTTTCTGCACCTTTAATTAAAATACCATTTTCTGCTCCCTTGCCCGTTCCTACCATCACTGAAGTTGGAGTAGCTAAACCCAAAGCACAGGGACAAGCGATAATCAGCACTCCTACTGTGGTGATTAGAGCTAATGTCAAGTTGCCCATGACATTAAACCAAATAACGAAGGAAGCGATCGCAATGGCTATCACTGCTGGCACAAACCATCCCGTTACTTGATCTGCCAAGCGCTGAATTGGTGCTTTGGAGCCTTGAGCCTGTTGCACCATTTTGACGATTTGAGACAAAAAAGTGTCTTTTCCAACGCGGGTTGCTCGGAATTTAAAGCTACCTGTTTTATTAATTGTGGCTCCAATTACTTCATCTCCAGGTTGCTTTTTGACTGGCAAACTTTCACCAGTCACCATCGCTTCATCAACGTTGGAAGCACCTTCTATAACTTCTCCGTCAACAGGAATTTTTTCACCCGGACGCACCAAAATTACGTCACCAATTTGAACTTCCTGGATTGGAACATCAATTTCTTGGCCATCTCGGATTACTTTGGCATTTCTGGCTTGCAAACCGATGAGTTTGCGGATGGCTTCAGAAGTTTGTCCCTTTGCGCGATTCTCAAATAGCCTTCCTAGCAAAATTAAGGTGGTAATGACTGCTGCTGCTTCGTAGTACACATCAGGCATCAGTCCAGCAGAGGTAAAAAATCCTGGAAAAACAGTAGCAAAGAGTGAATAAAAATACGCTGCACCAGTACCGATAGCAACCAAGGTATCCATTGTTGCTGTATGACGTTTAAAGGCTTTCCAGGCATTTTTGAAGAAGTCTGCACCGCACCAGAATAAGACGGGGGTTGCCAATGCCAACTGTACCCAAGGATTGTCTAGCCACAATGTCCGAATCCAAGGCAGTTTTAGCCCTGTCATCGCAGAAATTGACCCTAGTAGAATCAAAGTGCTGAGGATTGCTCCTACAACTATTTTACGGGTAAGTGTCCGTAATTCTGCTTCACGGGCGTTTTTTTCGACATCATCTTCTCCAGTAATCATTTCTTGTTCTTGGAGTGGGTAAGATGAGTATCCGGCAGCATCTATAGCGGCTTGGATTGTTTCCAGATTGGTGCGCTTGGGATCATACTGTATAGTAGCCTGCTCCACGCCAAAGTTAACGTTACAGTCGCTCACTCCTGGAACAGAGCGGATTGCTTCTTCGATGTTGTTAGCACAGGAGGCACAACTCATGCCTCGAAGTTTAAGACTCAGAGTATCCATAGTTAAATATGCTTTTTTAGCCGCTGCTTTTACTGAGTTCTAAGAACGGTGTTTTGGTGTGATTGATAGCTGAGTGCCGTTATACTTAGCTTTGCCTGTGTGCTTTTCAGGCAACTTTACTAAGCGTTGCCTTGCTATGTTTGCTGATCTATTCTTTGTTGATGGCTTTTAAGTGACAGAATAGCCAGCAGTAGTAATTGCTTCCTTAATAACTGTTTCGTCAGCATTTGTGTCCACTAAGACTATTTTTGTTTTTGGATCTGCTTGAACCGTAGCAGTAGGATCAACTGTTTTAACTGCTTTAGTAATGGTGTCTCCACAAGCAGAGCAAGCCATATTAGGAACTTTTATTTGGAGTGTCATAACGTTAAAAACCTTGAACTTGGATAGTAAAAAGATGGAGTTAAGAAAATCAGGAGTTGAAGACTCAAATGGGTTACGGCTTTAGCTAGCAGGATAACCAGAGTTAGCGACGCCGATAGCAAGTCTTCTCCTGTTGGAGACGCACTTGCGAACGAGAGTCATAGCCCGTCGTAGACATCGCTTGTTTGATTGCTGTTTCAGATGGCATAACTGGAAGTACACAAACTGTTACAGCTTTAGATTGTCTGAAATGTTTACTTCATGAATTTATCTTAGACTCTCTAGCTGGCTAGAGAGTCAAGGGATTTTGCCAAATTCTTTTTAATGGTTTCAAAAATATCGTATGAGATGTGCCCAAAGCATCTACGACGAAAATTGCACCTGTATTTCCCTATTAATGAGGCTTGGGTAGTAGCGATCGCGCTCACGCAGGCATTCTAAACAAGCTTGAATGCAACTTTCAAGGATAGATTCGTAGTTGTAGTCATAATTTTCTCCTTAAATAAATGAATCAGTTATAAAGCTGTAGTTATATTTCTAATAATTCACGTTAGACTATTGTCGGTGTAAGGGCATCTACCTAATGATACGATGCTAATTTCTTCCTAATGAGTTGCCTAAATTTCATGCTGATTTCATTTAGGTATGGTAGTAACTTTGGATAATAAGTTATAAAAATTTTATTTGTTTACGAAAAATTGAATATATAGCTTATAACTGTCTATATTGTTTGAGTCTTAATTGCCAAAAACAAACTGGCGGGGCAATGAGATGGGCTGAAAAGCTTATCAAATAGGCTGAATCGACTGAATCGACCTATTTTTGTAGAAATTCACTAAAAATTTCATCTTAATTTCATAGTGACCTGTCAAGCTGGTTTTGTAAAGGTTCATTCGCTAAGAATAAATCTGCAATCTAGTTGACATAGTTTGTTAATTTAAAACTTGAGATGAAGAGAATACTAGTTTATGCTGCTGTATATAGTGTAGCTACCGCAGCTATAATTTTTACTGGATATGCAAATGCAAAAACGGATAATAATAAGCTTGCTAATATTGAGAATATTTTGCAATCTACTCCTACTGGTAGGCAACTTGTTAAACAGACATTCCAGCTACACATTCCTAAAAATGGCAAGGCTCTTTCCCAGCTAATTATTGACGTTCCATCTACAGTATCTGTAAGTAATGATATTGATATATTGGATGATAAAGGTCAAAAAATTAAGATTAATTTTTCTGTAAAAAGTAGAAGAATTATTATAGATTTTCCTGAACCAGTTACTTCTAGCACCGCTATTTTGAAAATAAGTCTCAATAAAGTACTACAACCAATTCTTAGTTATACTTCCACCTATCATCTTTCGGCTAAAGTCGTTGGTAGTGACGTAGAAATTTCTATAGGTGAAGCTCAATTTCCTTCATTTTAATTTATTTGTAGATTTTAATAATAAGTGTTGAAATTTCATCTTGATTTCATTATGACTTGTCATGCTAGTAGATAGAGGTAGCATACCTCTTTTGCAAAAACATCACCGACAATTTGAACTTGATAAGGGCAAGCTAACTACCTACTTCTCGTGAGTAACGGCTGTACAAAGGGGGTAGTTAAATATGGCTTTGCCAAGTTTTGATCTATCTATTAAGAGCAGATTCACTCACAATGCATGAACCTGCACTTTAACTAACGTGTTTAATTATTTTGGAGATAAATATGAAGAGGTCATTGATTTACGCCATTGTATTGACTCTGAATAGCACCGCTATTATTGCTCCTAGCTATGCAAGTGCTGAAACAGATGATGGTAGGGTTCCCCATATTGATGGAAATTCACAATTCCCTCCCACACGCTGGGGAATTTTTAGACATACTTTCCGTTTACACGTTCCCCAAAATAGCAAAGCTGTTACCCACCTACTTGTCAAAGTTCCAGACAATGTAACTATAAGTAATAACATTCAGGATATCGATGTCGTGGATGAAAAGGGGCAGAAAATTAACACTAATGTATCTGTCAACGGTAAAACAATACTACTAACTTTCGCCGAACCAGTTGCTCCTAACACTAAGTTGGAGATTGACCTTAAAAAAATAAAAAGACGCAATCTTGGTAATGGTTCTGTCTACAGCTTCTCAGCTAGAGAGGTTGGCATTGATGCAG
>JBGTMK010000473.1:0-3859 GCA_041743605.1 Nostoc sp. | reverse complement strand
CGGCAGCCCTAACTCTTCATACTCTTTTTTTGGCGAAGGTATTGCTTCTTGAAAGTATATTTCCTTAAGAATTTCACCACGTTCACCTAAATCATTGAGTAGGCTACTAATTCGCTGTATTGCTAAAGGAGAGGGAGTTACACGCCCGTTTTCCCAACGGTTAATTGTTGGGAAAGTCACACCAAATTCGGCAGCAAATTTTTCTTGAGATAGATTTAACTCTTGTCGCAGGGCACGAACTAGTTTACCAATCTTAGGTTGTTTCGCCGCAAGTAGGCTTCCACTCTGAGACATATCAATCAAAGTTTATAAAGCACTATATATTATCAATTTTTACGACAGAGTGTTATTTTACGTCTATTACTCTTGAGATAGAGATTGTGATTTTAAGCCAGAGGATCACGATATAATTTTTATAAAAGGGAAAAGGAGAAAGGGATGAACAGGTCGCCCACAAGGGGCGAGGTTTTTACCTTTCCCCCTTCCCCTTCTTCATAAACATAACAACGAATTTGTTAATCGTTGGGTGAATCCAAACAAGCTTGAGAATTCACAAAAAGTTAATTTAACCAGATGAACGTAAATTTAATGCTAGCCATTTTACTTTTTGTAAATCAAAAAAACTGAGCCAATCGTCCCAAGGTTTTCTACATAAGTTTTCTGGTTATAATACAATCCTGGAGACATACCTCCATCAAATAATATTCCTTCTTGAATCTTACCTAAACAGTTATTGCTAGCAATGCCTTCGAGGACATTATCAAACATATCTGGTAGTAACTCTTGATTGACTTGAGATAATTCAATATCTGAATTAGCTTTCAGGTCATTAACTAGTAAGATTACATAGCCTTGATTTGTAATAGCTGCCAAAGAACGATTAGTAGCATTTTTACAGGCAAATTCTCCCAAATCTTGACAAATATCTTTAAACTTACCCTGACGATAGAATCTGCCATTACCGCCCACTAAATTGTAATTAAGAATATCACTTTTTCTTCTGCCAGCTTGGATAGTAGCCCGTCTCTGTTTGGGTGTACCTCCTGATATCCCAAAGGAAGAACGCTTATTTTTAAATGCTCCTGAATACTCTACGCCACGAGAGATATTTAGACCCTGTGGTTTATCATCAGTATCTATATAATCGGCATTAATTGCGGCAATGGGAAACCGTCCATTTAATTTGGCATTTTCATCGCTGATGAGTTCACGAAACTGTTTTGGGACATATTCTTTACGCAGCTTCCCTCTGGCATCTTTGGCATAGAGTTTATGAGATAGACCAACATTAACTTTGAAATCTAATTCTGCTGATTTGGGATTAAAAATAATCACATTATTAATCCCTCTTTGATTTTTTTGACCTTGATTATTGGTTTTAAAAAAATCAATACTGAAATTAGCATCTTTTCCAGGGCAAATTTTAGATACTTTTGGAACTGAATTTGCTTCAATCTGTTGGCAACCTGATAATAAGCTCGCACCAATTATCAAGATGGATAATAAAACTAATTTTTTTGGGGACATACAGTGTATTTCAAGTTAGTGAGTTACACAAGCTAAGTTTCAGAGCCATCAAGTTTAAATTGATGGGTCTTTATTTAGTCCTTAATTTTCTAAACACTAAAGTGCTTACTACAAACTTTTCATTACTAGCTTGACAACTTACTAGTACCGCACGGCGTAAATAAGCCACCCATCTTAAACGTCTGAAACCCTTGCAAACAATTAATTACGAATTACGTTAGCGCAGCGTTAGCGAGTATTCGAGCGTCATTACGAATTACGAATTACGCGCAGCGGTACTAGTACGCCACGGCAGAAATAAAGCAACCATTTAAAATCCCTAAAAAGCCTATTCCATAATACTTTTGAATGCGTGACTTTTGAATGCGTGACTTCCGCCTTGCGGTACTAGGGGATAGTTAATGACCAGAATCTGTGGGTAGATATTTAACAATGAATCTGTGAGCCAGTTTAAAATTTAAGTAAAGAAATATTTCGTAGCTTACAGGCATGAAACGCATCGTCTTAATTGCTGGGTTTGAATCGTTCAACGCTGACTTGTATAGAAAAGCAGCCTTTTTGGCTAATTCTCGCTGTCCTGACTTAGATATTCAGGTATTTAGCGATCGCGATCTTACCAACAAACGCACCGAGATAGAAGCAGCACTTGATGGCGCTGATGTGTTTTTCGGCAGTCTGCTATTTGATTATGACCAGGTTGTGTGGCTTGGCGATCGCATTTCCCAAATTCCCATCCGTCTGGTGTTTGAGTCAGCCTTAGAATTGATGAGTTTAACTAAGCTGGGTATCTTTGCCATTGGCGACAAACCCAAAGGAATGCCCAAACCAGTTAAATTCATCCTCGACAAATTTAGCAACGGGCGAGAAGAAGACAAACTCGCTGGTTACATCAGTTTCTTAAAAATTGGCCCCAAACTCCTAAAATACGTGCCAGTGCAAAAAGTCCAAGACTTACGCAACTGGTTAATTATCTATGGTTACTGGAATACTGGCGGTTCAGAAAACGTTGCTTCATTATTCTGGATACTAGCAGAAAAATACTTAGATTTAAAAGTCGGTGACATTCCCCCCCTAGTCGAAACCCCCAATATAGGATTACTCCATCCCGATTATCAAGGTTTTTTTGAATCGCCCCGCGAGTATCTGGAATGGTATCACAAGAAGGGAATGGGGAATAGGGAGTGGGGAATAGGGAACATGACTAATTCCCATTCCCCACTCCCCACTCCCCACTCCCCAGTTATCGGAATTCTCCTCTACCGAAAACACGTCATCACCAAACAAGCTTACATTCCGCAATTGATTCGCAGTTTTGAAAAAGCCGGCTTAACTCCTTTACCCATCTTCATCAACGGCGTAGAAGGACATGTGGCGGTACGAGATTTAATGACAACCGACTATGAAATTCAGCAACGACAACTAGGTAATATAGAAACTCTCTCACTTTCTAGTAAAGCAGTAAAAGTAGATGCGATCGTTTCCACAATTGGTTTTCCTCTGGTGGGTGGCCCTGCTGGTTCAATGGAAGCTGGGCGTCAGGTGGAAGTAGCAAAGCGCATCCTCACTGCCAAGAATGTACCTTATATTGTTGCTGCACCACTATTAATTCAAGATATTTCCTCGTGGACACGCCAAGGTGTCGGCGGATTGCAAAGTGTCGTATTGTACGCCTTACCAGAATTAGATGGCGCTATTGATACCGTTCCTCTCGGTGGCTTGGTAGGCGAAAATATTTATCTGGTTCCCGAACGAGTACAACGGTTAATTGGTAGAGTAAAAAGTTGGGTGGCTTTGCGGCAAAAACCTGCATCAGAACGCAAAATTGCCATCATTTTATATGGGTTTCCTCCAGGTTATGGCGCTGTGGGTACAGCTGCATTATTAAATGTGCCGCGTAGTTTGCTGAAGTTTCTCCACGCACTTAAAGAACAAGGTTATACCGTGGGGGATTTACCAGAAGATGGGGAAGAATTAATTCGCTGGGTAAAAGAAGCAGATGCAGCTAATCCTCTTGTGGGGTGGGCATCTTGCCCGCCCCTAGATAATGGCGGACAAGATGCTCACCCTACAAGTAGTGTCAATGTTCGCACCTTAGAAAAATGGCTGGGATATCTCCAAACTTCCCGCATCGAAAAACAATGGAAATCTCTCACGGGGACTGGAATTAAAACTTATGGCGACGAATTCCAAATTGGTGGTGTGCAATTAGGAAATGTGTGGATAGGAGTACAACCGCCTTTGGGTATCCAAGGCGACCCCATGCGTTTAATGTTTGAACGAGATTTAACGCCCCATCCGCAATATGCTGCTTATTATAAATGGTTGCAAAATG
>JBGTMK010000472.1:0-2804 GCA_041743605.1 Nostoc sp. | reverse complement strand
AGCAAACTGCCATGAATGAATTTATCAAAACTCTTTGTCCTTACTGTGGTGTGGGCTGTGGACTGGAAGTTTCGCCCCCAGCCCAACATAACAAAGCAACTAATCGAGATAGCCAAGGTAATCCCATTTGGCGGGTGCGGGGCGATAAAGCTCATCCATCTAGTCAGGGTATGGTTTGCGTCAAAGGTGCAACGATCGCAGAATCTTTAGATAAAAATAGATTACATTACCCAATGGTGCGAGACTCTTTAGATCAAGAGTTTCGGGGCGTTAGTTGGGATGAAGCTTTTGATCTGATCACAAAACGCATTCAAACAGTACGCTTCACCCAAGGGTCAGAAGCCTTATGTATGTACGGTTCCGGTCAGTTTCAAACTGAGGATTATTACATAGCCCAGAAACTCATGAAAGGCTGTCTGAGTACTAATAATTTTGATGCCAACTCACGTTTGTGTATGTCTAGTGCTGTGGCTGGCTACATTCAAAGCCTTGGCTCAGATGGCCCGCCCTGCTGTTATGACGACTTGGAATTAACCGACTGTGCATTTTTAATTGGCACTAATACGGCTGAATGTCATCCCATCGTTTTTAACCGACTAGAAAAATATCATAAAAAGAATCGTAAAGTCAAAATGATTGTGGTTGATCCCCGTTGCACACCAACCGCAGAAGCCGCTGACTTACATTTAGCCATTCGTCCCGGTACAGATATCGACCTGTTGAACGGCATCGCACATTTATTAATGCGCTGGAATTATATCGATACCATATTCATGGACGATTGCACCAGTAACTTTCCGGCTTATGCGGAAGTAATTCGCCACTATCCTCCAGAAATAGTAGCTCATCAATGTGGAATCAGCATTGAAGATTTAGAAACAGCAGCTCGCTATTGGGGTGAATCGCAGCGAGTATTGTCTTTATGGTCAATGGGTGTAAATCAATCCTCAGAAGGAACAGCCAAAGTAAGAACGATCATTAACCTGCACCTGATGACTGGACAGATTGGCAAACCTGGGGCTGGTCCTTTTTCCCTCACTGGTCAACCAAACGCAATGGGAGGAAGGGAAGCCGGAGGTTTGGCGCATTTATTACCGGGTTATCGGGCGGTGAAAAATCCCCAGCATCGCGCAGAAGTTGAGGAGTTTTGGGGACTCAAGCCGGGACAGATTTCGCCTAATCCCGGTTTGACTGCTTGGGATATGATTACTGGCTTGGAAAATGATGCTGTAGGGTTACTGTGGATTGCGGCTACTAATCCAGCTGTAAGTATGCCAGATTTAGAGCGGACGAAAAAGGCATTATTGCGATCGCCTTTTACCATCTATCAAGACGCATATTATCCTACAGAAACCTCTGCTTACGCTCACGTTTTGCTACCAGCAGCCCAGTGGGGTGAAAAAACTGGTGTGATGACAAATTCTGAACGAGTGGTAACTCTGTGTTCAGCATTTCGGCAACCGCCAAGAGAAGCGAAAGCAGATTGGGAAATTTTCGCTGAAGTTGGACGTAGATTAGGTTTTGAAAAAGAATTTGCCTTTGCTAACTCTGCTGAAGTTTATGCTGAGTTTGTCAAACTAACTAAAACTCGCCCCTGCGATATGACGGGTATCAGTCACGCGCAATTACAATCAGAAGGCGCGACTCAATGGCCTCATCCAGAAGAGGGGAGTGGGGAATGGGGAGTAGGGAGTAGTGAATTCCCTACTTCCCACTCCCTACTCCCTACTCCCTCCAAAAGACTCTACACCAATCTCCGCTTTCACACCCCTGACGGACGCGCTCGATTTGGGGCATATTACTCAAAGGGATTGGCAGAACCACCAGACCCAGATTATCCTTTTGTGCTAACTAATGGACGACTTTACGGACATTGGCATACGCAGACACGCACCGGGCGAATTGAAAAAATTTGCAAAATGCATCCCCAACCGTTTATTGAAATTCATCCCCGTGATGCTGCTAAGTTAGGTATTGTAGATAATCAGAGTGTAGAAGTGCGATCGCGTCGGGGTAAAGCGAAGTTTCCTGCTAAAGTCACAAAAGCGATCGCGCCTGGTACAGTTTTTGTCCCTATGCACTGGGGTTCCCTATGGGCAGACAATGCCGAAGCTAACGCCCTCACCCATCCAGAATCTTGCCCCGATTCGCTGCAACCAGAATTAAAAGCCTGTGCTGTACAGCTGATACCAATTTCTGTAGAACTTGCAGTCAAAAATCATCAACTCCAGTCCTCACAATGGTAAGCTGCTCACGGTACCCATAAAGCCTATAAAGTGGTAGTTTATAAACAGCAGTAAGTAATTTTGTCAATAATCAATAGTTAATAGTTATTATCATTTTTTATGGCTCTCTACTATTGACTGTTACCAATTACCATATCGAAAGAGGTAAAATATCCACTAATAAGAGGTTTTATTAGTAAATATTTTACCTATAGATAAAGAATAACAAACAACAAAACAAGTCATTGTTTAATTAATTCTGGGAGTTTAACCAAATAAGCTATTTTTATCACTAAGTTTTATAGCAAGTCTAAGATTTGTAAAATTTAACTACGAATTACGAATTACGAATTACGAATTACTTTAATCCTCTAGATTAATCTATGGGATTTTATTTTATTTTAAAATTGGGTGCAGCATTTTTATGAAAAAGCTACTGAGGCGGATTCTTGTAACTACCAAAGACGAGAACTTCATGCACATGATTGAGAATATAGAAGTGCTGGTTTCTAAAGCTCTATCTATTTTCATGGTAATTGTAATTTTGGTAGCAATCGCAGATTTAGGATTCTTTATTTT
>JBGTMK010000471.1:0-5194 GCA_041743605.1 Nostoc sp. | reverse complement strand
AAACATTGACGCAAGCGCAGCGGGTCGCCCATAACACGCTCCGGTACCGCCGGATGTACGCTGACTGTGAGGTCGAGCCCTTGGGTGGCCGCTTGATACGCCATCATCGCGCCCACGTCTTCGACGGTGGTGCGCAGGTTGAACTCGACGCAGTCGAGTTCGAACTTGCCGGCTTCTATTTTGGAGAAATCGAGAATGTCGTTGATGATGGTGAGTAAAGCATCTCCACTACTGCGAACTGTTTCCACAAAGTCTTGCTGTTGAGGCGTGAGGTCAGTATCCAGCAGTAGACCTGTCATGGCAATAACAGCATTCATTGGAGTCCGAATTTCGTGGCTCATCATCGCCAGAAACTCACTTTTTGCCAGATTTGCGGCTTCTGCTTGACGTTTAGCCCGCTCCAAGGCAAAGTTTTTTAAGGTAAGTTCTTCACGTTGGCGCGTTTCTTGTTCTAGTAAGTGAGCTTGTGCTAGAGCAATACCCAGTCGAGCCGCCACTGCTTCTAGTAATTCGATTTCGTCTTGTGTCCACTGACGAAAATAGCTGCATTGGTGTAAACCGATCGCACCATTGGGTTCTCCTTGATAGGAGGTGCGGATTGACAGCATAGACTTCAGCCCAATTTCTCGGCATATCGGTTCAGCCGCCTGGAGTAAAGGATCAACGTACACATTTGGAGAAGCGATCGCTATTTCTTGTGCCATCATCTGCTCGGCATGAGGATTGTTGAGCATGGGAACTTCCAATTTCAACATGGAGCTGTAACCAGGTAGTATATTGTATTCTGCTACTAAGGGAATTCGGGGTGTGGGTTCGCTAATGTAAGAATGAATCAGACACCGTTCAGCTCCAAATGCTTGTCCAATTTGGGTAGCAGCCGTCTCAAATATTTTGGTGACATCAAGACTTTGACGAATTTCCTGAGTAATTTTTTCAAGTAGCAGGGTACGATGTAATTGCCGTTGCAGCGCTTCTTTTGCTCTTTTGTTTTCGGTGATGTCGTGATTAACGCCTACAGTAGCAACAGTTTCTCCCTGTTCATTATGTAAAGCAACTACGGTTGTTTCGCAAATTCTCTCACTGCCATCTTTGCAGATAAAATGTATTTCCCCCGACCAGCGTCCTTGCTGGTTGATTTTTTGCAAAATTTTAGTGCTTAATGTTGCGGCGACTTCCGGCTGATGCAAAAAACTAGGATCTTTAGCCAAAACTTCGGCTTTAGTATAGCCAAACATACTTTCGGCAGCAGGATTCCAGTCAATAATATTTCCGGTTAAATCTGTGATAATTACGCCATCATGCATATTTTCAAAGGTGAGGGCTTGCCGACGCAGACTGGCTTCAGCTTGCTTGCGTAAGCTAATATCTGTCTGAATGCCAATGAAGTGGCTTAACTTGCCATTTTCGTCATGGATAGGAGAAATACTCAATTCATTCCAGAATAAAGTACCATCTTTGCGATAGTTGCGGAGAATAACTTTACAACTTTTTCCAGCTTGAATAGATGAGCGCAGTTCAGCAAGTGCTGCTTGCTGATTATCTGTGCGTTGCAAAAATCGACAGTTTTGCCCAATTACTTCAGCAGCCCTATAGCCTGTTATCTGCTCAAAAGCTGGGTTAACGTAAATAACTGGATTAGAGGTGAGTGTAGCATTGGCAATAATAATCCCATTACTAGTAGCAACAAGTGCCCTCTCCCTCAGTCTTAAAGTTTCTTCAACCAACTTCAAGTCAGTAATATCAAACATAAACCCCCTCAACATAATGGGGGTTCCTGCTTGGTGAACTACACTAATCACGTCTCGCAGCCAAATAACCCGCCCGTCTGCTGCTAACATCCGGTATTCAAATTCGTGATTTTCGCACCTAGCAGTTGCTTCTTGGCAAAAGCGAATACACTTTTCTCGGTCATCTGGATATATATGATTGACCCAAAAATTTTCTTCGTACCACTCTGCGATCGGATAATTTAGCAAGTCTACTGCTTGCGGCCCAACATAAATAAATCGCCAAGTCTTCAAGTCTACTTCCCAAGGGATGACTTTGACCGTTTCTAGCAACTGCCGCAGACGATTTTCGCTGGTGCGGAGCGCAATTTCTACCTCCTTCTGTTCAACAATCCTGTGGGTTAACTCCTGATTTATTGCTGTTATTTGTTGGTTACTTGCTTTCATCGCCAGGGCAAAATAAACTGATAATATCAGGTTACTAGCAACCAAGAATCCTAAAATCAATAACCCGACAATCAAGACTACTTGTGTTAATAACCCCGGAGTTTGGATTAAAATCTGCCAGAGTATGACTATAGGAATTAATAAGAAAATCCCTAGCAACAGCTCTAGTAATTGTCGTTTGCGGAAAAATTTCACAGCTTTAAACCAGTCATATCGGTGCTGTTTGACCACTTATTAACCCTCCAGCACTTTCAGGGCTTATCACAGAAGGCAGGAGGACGTTCAGCAAACGTCTTCCTGCCTTCTGAATGCACTAACTCTTACTTTTAAGTAATTTAAAATATCAATAGCAAGGGGGCAATTACGGAATTTATTTTTAAGTTACAGCAATTTTATTTTGTATGAAGTATAAGGCTACTGGTTTTGAGGCAGGATAAGGCAGCAGAAGGTAGAAACTCTTTATATCTGATGCGTGATTTCTACGTTTTGTACCTCAATTACTTGCAAACTGTTGTAAATATTTGTATTGGCAGAAAAACTTAATAATTACTGAGTCTGTACTTCTCTTTTAATCAAGTTCAAATCACATTGCAAGAAAAGGTTTGTGGGGATTAGGAGCAAGGTTAAAGGGATTATATCTTTCTTTTCCCTTTAACCCTCCTTTTCCACCACAAGAGTGTAAAAAGTCTCTTTTGCAAGAAACGCTCATCAACAGATTAACCACAAAGCGACTGCTATAGGAGTACAATTCAGAATGAAAATCTCTTTTCCTGTTCCCTGTCACTTATGAGCTGTTTCTTATTTTTAAGATAGGTCTATTACCTATACTTGTACTTTAAATTACAGCTTCTTGGCGTTGACAATCAAAAACAACCATGTAGGAAGCATTTGGTATTTCTTGGGGAAGATGCCGCATATAGCCATCGGCATCAGAACGACTGCGGAAGCGAGCAACAATCTCCCGTTGCGTATTAGGAAGTAGACGAGCGATCGCCCAAGAATTGAGACGCTCTTTATAAGCAATAGCTTGATTGTCTGATTGGGAAGCTTTGTAATCCGTATTTTCTGGCATAATTATGTTATCCGTATGAAGTTTCATGAAGGACGTTAATTAGTTTCTAGGTAGGAATGCACTAACGCTTTTTTTAAATGCTGCTGCCACCTTGTTATTCGATTATTTATAGATTGTCAACACTTAGCGCTATTTTTGAGACAAAATAATTTGGAACTTTTGGGTAGCGATGAATCTCAAACCCTTAATTTGCAATTGTTTCCAGGGTACAACAATGCTCAAGCAGAAAGTTTGACAATTATCAGGTTTGCATGATTTGTATGCATACACATAAGTGAAGTCCGTATCAGTGGCAGGATGAATATCAATGTCTAAAAACACACTGTTAAAATAATTTGTAATGACGCTCGTAAGCGTTGCGTCTGGGGATTTTAACCCCACAGCAAAAGTTGCTGCTTATTAGAAGCTAGGGGCATAGATCGCTCAGAGGCTTAGGTAAGTAACCACGCAAAATTAATTACAGTCATTGCGAACGCTGCATTCGCAATGACTGTAATTAATTTTGTTTATCTATTTAGCAACTCAACACATATCAGGATGTTGGGTTACGCAAAGCCTCCACCCAACCGACAATTTTTTTGCAACATTTGAGCTTTGCCACGCCAGTAAGGTGTGTAGCTGCGAAAGTACGACACCATTTCAAGTTGTACAAGAATCGCAGGTTATTAAATTCGCGTCCCTAAAGCTATATTGCGGGCAATATCTCTTCACCACTCTTTATCTAATAAAGATTCAAATTCAGCTTGTAATGCGGTTATATCTGCCAATCTTGCGACTAGTAAGTTATCCTTGCCGGCATCACTTAAACGTACTTTCCAATAACCAATACTGTCTGAGTTATTCAACCAAAACTGAATCACAGTATCTACTACTTGATCCAGATTCCAGTCCCACTTTGCTGGAACTGATTCCACCGATTCAAGAAATGTATCTAGTGTACATGTATGCATTCCCAAGTATTCTACACCTTGGTGTAGCGATTTTTGCCCATTTTGCTGTTGGTGATGAAAAAACTGTAAAAGTGGAGATACTCCTACAATACCAAAAGTGTATTTCATCATAGTAATCCCAGTTTTCAATTACTTGCAGGAATCTTTAGCTTTGTATGAAATCATTATATTTTAAAAGCAACTGAAGCATCTATAAAAAGCTTAGATTTTAACTAAATTATAGTTATTAAACCTCAGTCAAAAGTTAGCACTCAAGGCTTGATATTGCTAATTTGAGTTTGATAGATTATTAAAGAGTTTCAGGCATTAATAAAGTGAATGTATATAGTAATCCGGTTTTATTTTTGAACAAAATTAAATAATGTAGGGTGTGTTAGCGATAATAAATCAGAAATAAGTACCCCACCCCGCCAAAGCTAGGCTTTGTCTCCCCTGAGTAAGGGTAGGGGTGTTAGGTACTTTTGCGATCGCTTGGGGCATTTATAGCAATCTTGAATTTTGTGTTAGTTTCTGCCTTGCCGTTGCATTTCTTGCTGGCGCATGGGCATAGCGTCAATTTGCTCAAAAATTGCTCTCACTTGGACTGGTGTAGTTTCTTGGCGCTTAACACCACCATCTTTACCCACCAAAATGACACGAAAATTTTCTTTGTCAATTCCAAAGCGATTTCGCAAATTGGCGGCAGAAGACTCATCTATTAACTGTCCGTTGGCATAGCTTTCATCAGCCAAAACCTGAACCAGAACTAAATCCCGGTCTGTAAAACCGTTTTGGTGCTGGTTAAATAACTGCATCTGCTGTTGATAAGTACGGTTATTAACAGACGGTGCAAACACTAATAGCACGCGGTTTTGCCATTTTTGGGAATTGAGGTTAAATGAAGACATTTTGATGGCTTGGGTTGAACCTTGAGCAGTACCACCAATGCTAATTGGCGATAGAACTATGGATGCGGTGAGGGTCAGGGCAATTAATACTGAGTTATTCACTTTGGCGGT
>JBGTMK010000470.1:0-3250 GCA_041743605.1 Nostoc sp. | reverse complement strand
TCACCAAAGAGCATATCAACCATGCAATGGATGATGTGAGTCAAAAGAATATTAAGAAGTTACTGGATGCAGCATCTCTTTATTCTAAAAGTAAAAGTAGTGACATTAAAGAGTTCATAGCAAGTCATAAAGAGTCAAAAGACTTACAGCCAATGGCTTTCTAGGTTCAATTTATTTGTGAAATTGCCATAATTTAATATAGTTCGGTTAAGCCTAAAAACTTGGGAAAGGTCTTCGAGGACTGTTGCCATTCCTCTAGAGTAGCCCTGTGGGATTTTGGATGAAAGCGATTGCTGGTCTACACTGGTTAATGATCCTAGATTGTTCTCCCCAGAGTAAATATCTGAAGTTGCCAAGTCCAAGTCTGTTGCCTAAGTTACTTGTGCCGACGCAAGGGAAATCCTACATTAAACTGTAGGCAAGATTTGCAGTATTTATACAGTGGTATAAATCTTTGGCAAAGTATAAACTGAATGCTGGTAAGAGATGATTATAGTAAATTTATATACTCTATTGATGTGAATAACTCGGTAGAGTATTTTTGTGAAAGTACGCCTAATGTAAGCGATCACCTTTTCTGCGCCCTTGCTACAACCGCCCTCCACAGCCGACGATCGCTCCTTGGCGTAATGGTGCATTCATGTTTGACCAAATTTTGACAACCATTGGTTAACATGCATTCAGCCAAGGGTGTTGTATTAGGCTTGGTTTATTGCGTCTAACCCTTGTATAGTGAGGCTTTAAAAGTTTTTCGCTCCTTTTGCGTAAAGTACAAAACTTGAATAGATAATGTAAAGGCGTTAAGTTGCTGTAACGCTCTTTCGGTTACTTCGCAGAATTCAGGCGATATTAATATCATTCACACTTTTGGATTTGAGATATTGCAAAACCTCTTGATATATCTGACTGCTAACGCGATCGCCCCTTCTACCATTCTCTAGTTTAATATCATCAACGAAGAAATTGAGCTTAAATTCAGCATAGGTAATCCCATCATCGCTATGATTTGTACCTTTGATTAAAACTTGTGGTTCTTGCCACTTTTGTCGCGGTTCTTTGAATCGTTCCCGAACCCATTTATTTAATTCCATTACATAATCATCAATCCGAGTTTCTTCACTTTGGGGATTAGAAATTTTTTGGTATAAACGCTGCGATCTTCGCTTGAGTAGATTAAGTTTACGTTCCCACTCTTCAGAAACCATGTAACTATCATTATCCAAGAGATTTGGATCGCGAATCCAGATGCGATACCATTCCCGGACTAACTCAATCAACGAATCTTGAGCTCTGATTTCTTGCAAGCTAAAAATAGTACGATTGTTTTGAGCTTCCGCAATTGCTTCTAACCCAATCAAAGCTAGTATATCCTTATACTCCTGCTGTACATTATTAATTTCATCTTGAGTTAACCCACCCTTTTCGGCAAACTGGAGTGTAACAGCTAATGTTTCTAGCCCTATCTGAATCTCTTCTAATTTATAGTTAACTTCCTGTTCTGCAATTAAGCGCAACTTGCCTATTTTTTGTTGTTCTGTTAGTTCATCAATTTGATAGTAATCGTCAATTATTTCTAATTTTTTATCAATATCTCCTAACGTATCTGGATGAGATAGAATAATTTTTACTATCATTTGTTTAGCTTCATACATATCGTACTTGACTAATACTTCTACCTGACTGGAGTGATGATAATAAGCTGTAGGACGGCTGAGGTTAATAATATTCTGGCTTTGTAAATTACTATTAGGAATATAAATATTATAATGTTTGTCAGGTACATAAAGTTGCGTAACCCGTACACCAATTTTTCTTAGTATGGCAATAGAACCGTCCTCAAGTCGCAAAACATCACCAAACTGGAAGGGTGTATCAATCAACAACACAACACCACTAAAGAAGTTTGCCAGGATGCCTTGAGCTGCAAAACCAATTACAAATGTCGCACCACCTAAAGCCACCCAAATACCAGTAAGATCGACTCCAAAGGAACGTAAAACCAAAAAAGCAGCTATCAAGTAAATTACAACAGGAACTACTGCTTCTAAGAGAGGTAGTAGCACATCGTCCCACATGGCTTCTGTTTGTTGAGTATACTGCTTCAGGTAATAGATAAAAACTTCAATAAAAATTTGTACTATCCAATAGCTAATTGATATGATTATTCCGGCTGTTATGATATTCTCAAAGCTGTCAATCACTGTACCTGAAGGCAGACTCTCGAAGGTTAATTTGAGGACACCCAACACAAAAGTAGCTAGAGCCGGATAAGCCGAAACGTTAAGGGTAACTAGGGCAATATCTCGTTCAAATTTGCGAAAAATAGAACGCAATACATAAAATAAAATGACGTAAAGTAAAATGCCGCCAACAAATGTGATTAGTAAGCTACTCACAACGAAAGCCCAAGTATTTGTTTCAAATGGTAAAAATTTGTTTAGCATTGTAGTAGTTTTATTGCTCTAATTTATAATTGTTTCATGACATTAAATTTATCTTAGATCAAAAGATAATGTTTAAAACCCTCATCAGATAAGGGCTTTAAATATTATCAAAGCTATGTAGTATAATAAGTACCGAAAGAGCCTAAAAACTAACGTTCAACAGTAGCAATGCTTTAAGATTTTTAGTATATTTATTATTCAATTTCGAGTTTGAGTCCAGGGAGTAAACGTTCTAGATTTTTCAAGGATTTTCCTTGCCAAGGCATAGTATTTGAACCTAAAACAAGCAACTGAATTCCTTTTTTCTTACGCAAGCTCAGGACAAATTTTGATAACATACTAATACCAGAACTATTGAGAAATGCTAAATCTCTTAAGTTCAAAGTCATCGTTGCAGGATCGGTTGCGGCAATTTTATTGAGTAGATTGGTAATTGGTTCATATTCACTCGATCCCCCAAGGCTCAATTCTCCTTTAAAGTTGACTGTTGCAGAGTCTGTATCAGCTTCAACGGTATAATCTCCATCTTTAATCTCTTGCAAAACCATAATATGTTCTTTTCCTAAATAAACAATGTTTGAATCAGATACCGACGAGTACTATACCTTAAATTGTGCCATTGTAGTTACGGCCATAATTATAGATTCTTGCTGAATAGTTTCTAATTTCCAACCAATTTTGGCTGAGTAGTCATTAATCATGGTTAATAGTCCTAAGCCAGAAGTTCCATTTTTTTCAGCGCTTTTTTCAACTTGATGCACAAACAATTCATGGGTATTTGAAGTTAAGATTTTTTCAATAACTGC
>JBGTMK010000469.1:0-7763 GCA_041743605.1 Nostoc sp. | reverse complement strand
CTATATGTTGACCATCCTAGTAGTTGTCAGCGTCCTGGGTTTTTTCATCAGCTGGTCATTGGGTTTACTAGATAAATTGCCTTTTTAAGAGTGCTGAGTGCTGAGTTAGGAGTTAGGAGTTAAAAATTTATTATTCTCCCCCTGCTTCCCTGCTTCCCCTGCTTCCCCTGCTCCCCCTGCTTCCCTTACCTAAAGTCTTATGCTTAGTGTTTTAATTCTAGTGCCGTTAATCGGCGCAGCTTTAATTGGTTTCTCGCCCTCTGGCATCAATGGGAAATTCGCCCGTGGGGTGGCTTTGGTCTTTGCCAGTATTGCTTTCTTGTGGACAATCGTACTAGCAATTCAGTTTCATCCAGGGGAAATTACTCAACAGTTTGCTGAATCTATCCCTTGGGTAGATGCTTTAGGTTTGAATTATAACCTTGGGATAGATGGTTTATCTTTGCCGTTGCTGGTTTTAAATGGATTGTTAACTTCCATTGCCATTTATAGCAGCGATGAATCCCTACAGCGTCCGAAATTTTATTACTCTTTAATACTATTATTAAGCGCTGGGGTAACTGGAGCCTTTTTAGCACAGGATTTACTGCTATTTTTCCTGTTTTATGAATTAGAACTGATTCCGCTGTATTTGTTAATAGCCATTTGGGGTGGGGAAAAGCGGGGTTATGCTGCTACCAAATTTCTCATTTATACAGCCGTTTCGGGAATTTTAATTTTAGCAAGTTTCCTCGGCATGGTTTGGCTAAGTGGTTCCTCTAACTTTGCACTATCAACCTTGAACGCTACAACTTTACCTCTCGCAACACAGATTTTACTGCTAGCGGGAATTTTAGTCGGCTTCGGGATTAAAATTCCCTTAGTTCCCTTCCATACTTGGTTGCCAGATGCTCACGTTGAAGCTTCCACACCGATTTCAGTGCTGTTGGCTGGGGTGTTATTGAAATTGGGAACTTACGGTTTACTGCGGTTTGGCATGAACTTGTTACCAGAAGCTTGGAATTATCTGGCTCCTTGGTTAGCGACTTGGGCAGTAGTAAGTGTATTGTATGGTGCATCCTGTGCGATCGCTCAAACCGATATGAAAAAGATGGTAGCGTATAGTTCTATTGGACACATGGGCTACGTGCTATTAGCGGCGGCGGCGGCCACACCTTTAAGTGTGTTGGGTGCTGTGATGCAAATGATTAGCCACGGCTTGATTTCGGCAATGCTGTTTTTGTTGGTAGGGGTTGTGTATAAAAAAGCCGGAAGCCGTGATTTAGATGTCATTCAAGGATTGCTGAACCCAGAACGGGGTATGCCAGTAATCGGTAGCTTGATGATTGTCGGAGTCATGGCCAGCGCTGGTATACCTGGAATGGTTGGCTTTATTTCCGAATTCATCATTTTTCGGGGCAGTTTCCCAGTTTTTCCAGTGCAAACGCTGCTATCAATGTTGGGTACAGGCTTAACTGCTGTTTACTTCCTAATACTCCTCGATCGCGCCTTTTTTGGCCGCTTATCTGCACAAGTTAGCAACTTACCGCGTGTGTATTGGAGCGATCGCATCCCACCTGCAATTTTAGCTGTGCTGATTGTGATTTTCGGCATTCAACCTGCTTGGTTAGCGCGCTGGACTGAACCAACAATTACAGCAATGGTGAATAGTCAAAACGTAGTAGTAGCAGTGTCCTTGGATAAAGAAATGGGGACTGGGGATTAGGAATTAGGGACTAGGGAAGATTTTTCTGAATACATAATACCCAATGTCTAATCCCCAGTAACCAATACCCAATACCCAGTACCCAATCCCCAGTCCCCAGTACCCAATCCCTAAACCTTTCGGAGAGATAGCAATGGTAATTACTAAAAAGAAAGCTACTCACAATCCCTTAGCTGAGTATATTGAACGTCTGCAAAAAGGAGAAGCATTACTCCCCGATACTACAGAAAATGTATTGGAAGTGGTTGGTATTCTTAAAAGCTATGGCGTAGTTTTAGATGCCTACTCAAAAAATCTTAACTATATTGCCGAACATCAGTTTTTAGTATTTTTCCCATTTTTTAAATACTTTAATGGAGAGGTTTCTTTTCAAAAATTACTCCGTCACTGGTGGCATGACCGAATTAATTTTGAATATGCCGAATATTGCATGAAAGGCATGATGTGGCATGGTGGTGGCGGACTAGATACATATTTAGATACAACAGAATTTAAAGAAAGAGCGCAAGCCGTTATTGCCGCAAAATTTAAAAACAACCCCTTCATCCTTGGTATTAATCAACTTTTTCCAGATTTCTTAACAGAATACTTACGCGTCTCTGCTTACTATACTGGTTTAGGTCAATTCTGGCGAGTCATGGCTGATATCTTCCTCAGCTTATCAGACCTCTACGACCAAGGCAAAATCAAATCGATTTCCCAAGTTGTAGAACACATTAAATTAGGGTTAGTAGCAAATGCATCAAACCCAATTACTTATGCTGTCAAAATTCGGGATGAAGTCTATGAAATCATTCCCAAAAGTGTTGGTTTGACTTTCTTAGCAGATACAGCAATACCTTATGTAGAAGCAGTATTCTTCCGAGGAACTCCTTTCCACGGGACAGTTTCATACAACGCCCAAGGATATCAAATTCCCCCAGATCAAACACGATTCCAATATGGCGCATTGTATGCCGATCCTTTGCCCATCGGCGGCGCGGGTATTCCTCCCACATTGTTGATGCAGGATATGCGTCATTATCTTCCAGAATATTTGCACGAAATTTATCGTCGCAGTCTTCGGGGTGAAGATGATTTGCGGGTACAAATTTGCATAAGTTTCCAAAAATCGATGTTTTGTGTTACCACAGCAACGATTTTGGGACTGATGCCTTATCCTTTGGATACTAAAGATCCAAATGAAGAAAAAGGTAATCGAGTTTATTTAGAGAAGTGGATGAGTCGGTTAGAAACTTCGCGGTTGCTGGATGTCAATAAATAACTAAATTTATACAGAAAAATTTCAGATGCTTCTCAATCGCTATAAAAATTTTCACCTAATTCAGCAACTTGATCCAGTGCCAGATCATTGCCGGATTTATAACTTGATGAATGGCTATGAGTTTCCTTGGGATATGACGCGATC
The DNA here is from genome assembly GCA_041743605.1 of Nostoc sp. GTDB lineage: Bacteria > Cyanobacteriota > Cyanobacteriia > Cyanobacteriales > Nostocaceae > Nostoc. The sequence goes on along the minus strand of JBGTMK010000469.1, from coordinate 4,650 downwards.
GCTCGAAGTTGCTTTGATGCGAACTTACTGCGTTCCTAGTATTTCTAAATTGCTGAATCAGACAGGAGAATTTACCCATTCTCCGCAAAAACGTTACGATGATACGTCAATCATTGTTGGAGAGATGATTAAGTGGGGTTATGATAGCGCTCGCGGCAAACAAGCCCTGCAACGCATGAATGCACTCCACGGACGCTTCAAGATTGACAACAACGATTTCCTGTATGTACTTTCAACTTTCATTTTCGAGCCTATCCGTTGGAATGCGCGGTTTGGTTGGCGGCTGATGTGCGAACAAGAAAAATTAGCGTCTTTTTACTTCTGGCGAGAAGTAGGTAAGCAAATGCAGATTCAAAATATCCCTGAAACCTACGAAGAATTCGAGCGCTATAACCTTGACTACGAACGCCAAAAATTCCGCTATTCAGATACAAATTGTCAAGTTGGGGAAGCTACACGCGATTTATTTTTGAGTTGGTTTCCTTCGTGGATGCGTTCTTCTATCAAACCAGGTATCTACGCTTTACTGGATGACACAATGCTCGATGCCTTTGGTTTTCCCTATCCCTCGCCATTGTTGCGATCGCTTATGGTAAGTCTACTAAAAATCCGAGCCAAATTAATCCGGTTATTCCCACCTCGAAATCACCCTAATTTTTATATTGACTCTCCTATCCCCAGCTATCCCACTGGTTATGAAATTGCAAATGTGGGGCCATCGGAAAATTTTAAGCAGCAAACCTCCGACTAACTTGTTTATATAGTATGAGCTTTCAGGAGAGGTTAGCGATCGCCTGATTCAATATTCGAGAAAAGAGTTCACGATCACTTGGGGAAATCCCATCCATCGCTTGATCACGCAACTCTGCCGAAATTGGCGGTAAGACAGTTTCTAGTTCCTTACCTGCATCGGTTAGCCAGATGCGCCAGATGCGGCGATCGTGGGTATCGCGTTCTCGCCGCACCAAGCCGCGTTCTTCCATGCGATCTAGTACACCTGTCAAAGTCCCTCCCACTTGTTTGAGTTTGTCCCCAATACTAGAAGTCGGTAAACCATCTTCTCGCCATAAACAGCACAACACCAGCCAGTGAAATGGCGTCAATCCAAATGGTTCTAGCCTCTCAGTAAATTTGCGACTGAGCAATTGCGAGACTAATTTGATTCTGTAACCTAAATTGTATGGTGCCAGATTTTGCTGCCACGACTCTAAAGCTGGGGAATGATTGGATGTAGTAACCATTGAGCAAAATACTTAGTGTGCGTACTATTATAAATAATTTAATCTCTTTTAGCAACAGTTGCTTTGCATCTATACTTAGGGAAGAACTTGAATAAACTGATACTCTTTGACTGTATCGATAATACGGTGAGGCCGAGATAAGTTAGCGGACTGGTCAGTATAAATCCAAGCATAGCTCAAAGCGGGTACTTGGGAAATAGAGACAACTGGTTGAGCTTGAATAGGAAGATAGAAATCAAGCATTACTTGGATTTTATCGTCTATTTGCACAAAATAGATCGGATGAGATTGGAGAATTGAAGCGATCGCAGGTTGTTGTAAAAAAGTTCTAAAAACAGGATTATAGTCGCTTAACAGTCCTATACTACCGATCGCCGCCAAAGCTAGCCAACAGGGAATTAGCCAACCTGCAATCCAGTAACGAGCTGTGAGAAACTTCTTGCCAAAGTGGTAACGACTAATCCACACCCCAGGTAAAATTAGCCAACCCAATCCCATAGCCAAGCCAATAGTTGCATACTTGCGGATATCAGAACCACCCCAACTAATAATCACAATACTCGCCATAATCAGTAAAACACCTAACCCACCAAAGCCATAACTAAGATTCCGGGGAAGATTCTGCTTGGCGAAAAAGTTGGATACATTTTTTTTACCTTTTGGAAGAGGTAATTGAGAAGTATTTCTTGTTTGATAAATATTACCTAGCCAGTTTAAACCTACAGATGCAAACAAAGCTACGAATGGATAAAGGAGAAGACTATAATGAGGGAAACGAGTAGTAAAAAAACTCAGTTCTAAAAACAAGACAAGTGGAAAGCCAACTAATATTAAATTGTAGCGACTAATCGGACGACGGACAGTCAAAAACAAACCTAAAAGTCCGAAGAAAGCCCAAGGAAATGATTTTAAAGGAATATTCCATATATAGAATAGCGGCCCATTATCATAAGGGTCATTAGAACTTAGAAACAAAAGAAACTTGAGCAACTCTTCAAAACTCTGATTTCCATAGTGCAGCCAACTTAACCAGAGCCAAACACAAGTAGGTATTAAACCCACGAAAAATCCTAAATATAAAATGGGGTTAGTAAGATGACGATGACGGCGATGTTCCCAAATTAAATAAGGTAATAAACCTGTGATTGGCAAAAAAATCATAAAGCTTCTGACTAAGAAGCCTAAACCTAAACTTAAACCAGCTAGAAAAGTCCAAAAATAGCGATATTTAGGATGTAATTCCGTTTTAATAAAAGACCAAATAGCTAAAAGTACCAAAAGAACCATAGCTACATCAGGTGTACTTAAGCGAGAGTATTGTAGCCAGAGAAATTCTACACTTAAAATTGCAGCAGCAAGCCAAGCTAATTTTTTGCCTAGCATAATTTTGCCGATTTCATACACAAGCCATAAGCTCAAAATGCCAGCAATCATACTAGGAAGACGCGCAGTAGTATCACTAACACCAAATATCTGGTAGAAACTAGCAATTAACCAATAAGGGCCAGGGGTTTTGTGATGTGCCTTTTCCCAAGGAGCTATCCAATTACCAGAATCAAACATCAGACGGGCCCGCGAAGCATAAAGGGCTTCATCGTGTGCCATCAGACTATTGTGCCCAGAAGTAAATAATAATAAGGGGAGTATCCAAACTAACAAACTAAAATAGGGTAATGATCCGACTAGGCGGATTTGACGCCAAATATACTGTAACAATGGTAGTTTATATAACATTTAATTGATAAAAATTGAATCCTGCTACTTAGATTCGTTTAAGTGTCCTGCTGTTATCGAACAGAATTCAGGAGTCAGGAGTCAGAATTCAGAATGAATTCTGTGCGAGTGGCGATGCTTCGCAGCGTTAGCGAGTCTTGCGCCTACGGCACGCCAAGGGCGAACGAGCGTCTTGATTCTGACTCCTGAATTCTGACTTCTGAATTCTTCTTCAATAAAATATCTTACATAGGGATTGTTGAAAAATACCTGAAATTGCCGTTTTTTTTCGGAAACAGTCTTCCAAAATAGGGATTTATGCAGTTAAGACCGAATCAACGCCTGAAATTAGACGATAAAGACGATAAGCTATTCTATGCCTATCCCCGCTTCGTAACCCATGTGGATGAAGGATTTATTCAACAGTTAACGGATTTATATCGCGATCGCCTCAAACCCAACACCCGTATTTTTGATATGATGAGCAGCTGGGTGTCTCATCTACCAGAAGAGATGGAGTTTGACCATGTGGAGGGACACGGACTCAATGCCGAGGAACTAGCACGTAATCCTCGCTTAAATCATTACTTTGTCCAAAATCTTAACGAAAATCCGCAGCTACCCTTAGCAGATGGAGATTTTGATGCTGTTCTCAATTGCGTATCTGTGCAGTATGTGCAATATCCAGAAGCAGTATTTTCCGAAATTTACCGCATCCTGAAACCTGGTGGTGTCGCAATTATCAGCTTTTCTAACCGAATGTTTTTTGAAAAGGCAATTCAAGCTTGGCGAGAGGCTTCAGAAGCACAGCGAGTGGAATTAGTCAAAGCTTACTTCGCCTCAATTCCAGGATTTAAAACCGCAGAAGTTATAGTTCAAAAATCAACATTACCGAATTTATTGCAGTGGTTGGGCGCACCTGGAGGAGATCCGTTTTATGCAGTTATAGCTTACCGCAGTTAAGCTAAATATTCACTAGTGCAAGAAGGCTTGTATTTTTAAGCACTAAAGTGCTTAAAAATACAAGGACTAAAGTCCTTACTACGAACTTACCTGCTCAAAATTAAAATGCTTTTGTATATACATAATTTCTGTAGATGAATTATTGGTTAATGAAATCAGAACCAGAAGCCTATAGCATTGTTGACCTTCAACAGCAAAGCGAGACTATCTGGGACGGTGTTCGCAATTATCAAGCTCGCAACTTTTTGCGCCAAATGGATGAAGGAGACTTAGTTTTTTTCTATCATTCCAGCACTAATCCTCCCGGTATTGCTGGGTTAATGCGTGTGGTGAAAAAAGATATTGCTGACCCGACTCAGTTTGATCCAGAAAGTAAATACTATGACCCGAAATCAAGTTTTGAATCCCCTCGATGGCAAACAGTTGTAGTGAAATTTGTCGAGACTTTTTCTAACCCCATCTTGCTATCAACGCTTAGAGAGAAGTTTAGCTCTGAGGAATTAATGCTGGTCAGACCAGGAAATCGATTATCGGTGCTTCCGATCTCTGAAGCAGTGGCTAAGAAAATTATGGCGATCGCGGATAGAAGCGCGTAGCCTATCACTTACGTTGCAGTCTGGATATTACACTGGAATGCTGATTCTGTCGTTGATTAATAAGTTGCACTTAACTATTTCCAGATGTACACATACTTGGGCTTGAGATGGTTGATATTTGGGCTGGGATTTATTAT
>JBGTMK010000468.1:0-1942 GCA_041743605.1 Nostoc sp. | reverse complement strand
AATAAGTTAATTTCTATACTTTAGGGTTCACTTTAAAGTACGGTTGCATTCTACCGCAATCGTCAACTTTTCATGTGCATTTACCTAAATTAACGGTTACGAAGCATTCAGAATTTTATAACCCGCAACTTGGGTTATTAGGTGAGTTACGTCGGCGCAAATTACGATTTTTAACCAGTTTCCAGACTGCATAATACTTATCTCCATAAATAATATCTGTTTTTAATTTATACTTTTTTTCTATTGTTTCGCGCCAATTCTCTGAAGGATTGAATAAAAACACATCAGTGTACCCATCAGGAATTTTGAGAGCTTTTTGGTTGTTCACCAATAGAAATCGCACTTTTGGTTCCAAAAGATAGCTCAGAGAAAAGACATTCCCATAATTATTACCCAAAGCATCACTAATCAAAAGTGGACGATTACTCTGATTGATAATTTGGGCAACTTGTGTATTGCCATAATTCATCCTCTTATTCCACCAAGTTTCTGCTTGAGAACTTGCCTTATAAGAAATCAGACCACAAATAATCACTAATGCCATGATTATGTGCCAAATGCTCCGGCGTGCCACGCTCCCATTATATAGTTGCGTAGCTAGTAGATAAGCAACAGCTACTTGGATTCCTAAATAAGATGGTATTAAATATGGTTCAATAGATGATCGTATACCCCCAACAATTAAATCTGGCAGTATTAGAGGTAGTGCTGGTACTATAATCAATGTGATGATAAAAGACCAGACTTTATAGTTAGTTGTTCGACAAATAAAATAAATTGAATATCCTACTAAAGTTAAAACAATTAGTGTAATTAAATAGTTTAGAGAATTGTCTGAACTCAGATTTACATCAAAAAAAATTCGGCTTAACTGCATCATTAAAAATGGAAATACAGATATGAAAGATGACTGCGCGGTTGTTTTATCTGCTGAAATCAAAAACTGAAAAAAGTCACCGATTACAACTGTTATCCAAGGCATGAAGGCTAAAAAAGCTACCAGTGATGCTAGTAGATAAGTTCTGACAGTTCCAGTAAACTGAAATTTAGCAGTGATTAACACATAAATTCCGTGAGCAACTGCTATAAATGCACTCCAAAGAAATGTATAAAGACTGATGGCTAAAGTTACTGCATAAATGCTCCAGATAGCGAATAAATCTGGTCGCTGTCGTTCTTTTGCTAGCTCATCTTCTAGTCGCATGGCTCGCAGCAGAGACGCACCAGATAGTAAGATTGTGACTAACCAAAGAATGTATTCTTGTGCTTCTTGAGCGTATACTAGGTGAATTGGAGAAATTGCCATGAGTGCGATCGCAACACCAGGAACCGATAACGGCACATTAAATAATTCTCGGCATAGCCAATAAACACAAGGGAAAACCAGTAAACTGATACAGACAGATAAACTTCTAATCGCCGTCACCGAATTACCAAATATCTCCATCCACAATCTGGCTATTACGTAATAAAGCGGTGGATGGTAAGGATCTTGTTTTGCCAAAGTCATGATTGTGTCATTTAAGCTTTTTTCTAGATTTACACCTTGAAACTGGGCAAAACTTTCTCCGCCAATGACGCGATTATTAAAAAGTCGCTGTTTTGCTTCATCAATTGTGTAACCAGAAATCCGCAATGAGGTATAAGTTTCATCATGAGAGTAAACTTTACCATCAAGATTAAAAAAGCGAAACAATATACTCATCGCCAATAAGAAAATAATTAAAAATCGCAACCAACTCGGAGCAAATTTGAGATGGCGCATAAGTGGTTTTCCTAAAATTTTTCTCAAATCATCTAATTAAGTGGACTGGATGAGGCGTCTCAGCTACGCCCGTAGTAGACATCCCCAAGACTTCAAGCGGAGCCTATTTGTTAAACATCGCCAACCGTACTTTATTTAATTGGGATCACTTACTATGGATCAGAAACAGGATATTGG
>JBGTMK010000467.1:0-3186 GCA_041743605.1 Nostoc sp. | reverse complement strand
ACGCAAAATTAATTACAGTCATTGGGAGCGAAGCGTTCGCGGAGCGTCTCGTAGAGAAGCAATCCCAGCCTTTGCGATTGCTTCATTTCGCTTCGCTGCATTCGCAATGACATTGTGTAATTAATTTTGTTTATCTACTTATCAACCAGGAGGCCAGTCCAACTGCCGTCCTCCCAAAATATGCAAATGTAAGTGATGGACTGTTTGACCGCCGTCATCACCAGTATTGATGACAACTCGATAACCATTTTTCAGTCCAGCTTCTTGGGCAACACGTTTTGCAGTTAACAAAAGATGCCCCAACAAAGCATGATCCTCAGATTCAGCATCAGCTAGCGTGGCAATGGTTTTTTTGGGAATGACGAGGATGTGAACGGGCGCTTGGGGATGAATGTCTTTGAATGCCAAGGACAAATTATCCTCATAAACAATATCAGCGGGAATTTCCCGACGAATGATTTTGCTAAAAATCGTTTCTGTAGTTTCACTCATACCAATCTACCTACTTATCTGCTAGAGATTTTATATTAAGTTTGTTGAGAAAATTTAGATTAATCGCGCGTATCTTAGCTTGTTGCTGCTAGTTTCTTTCCATTGCCGATTTTGGCAAAGAATTTCTACGTAATTGCTACAGTTCGGTTTGATTTATTTGGTTACAAAACCATGAAAAAACCTGCTAATCATTTTAAAAAGACTAGCAGGTATGGCTTATCATCAATCGGAGCGGCGGGATTCGAACCCACGACCTCCACTACCCCAAAGTGGCGCGCTACCAAGCTGCGCTACGCCCCGGTCAGAATTACTATCATATAGCAAAACTCTAAGATAATCAAGAGGTAAATGTGAACTACTCCAACTTACCGAGTACGGTTGAAGTTGGGGCTTCTGTAATCACGGGGGAGTGCCGCAACTTAGACTTTCGTCCAAGAATAGGTCTTACCTCCCCTCCTACAGCAGAAACGGCTGAACCTTCCGCCTTTATCATTCTGATGCCTTCTGCTCTAATATTTGTCGCCGCGTTTCCATCCCTGTCATGATGAGTATTGCATTCGCAATGACATTGTATAATTAATTTTGTTTATCTACTTACCCAGTCCCCAGTACCGGAGCGGCGTTCCATAGACAAGACTCGCTAAGGCCGCGACTAGTTAAAAAACCTTCAGCATCCCAATAGCTTGCAGTAAATCTCGAACAGCAGAAGCATCCCATTTACCTTCTACACATCGCCCTGTATTCAAAATGAAGCGCAGACTGTAAGCATGAGGAAAACCTTCCACCTCCATCCATAATAAATCGCTTTCGGCTTCACAAGCAATTTTTTCCTCTTCCATTAATTCAGTTGCGAGTTGCTTCATGGTGTCTGCTAGCTGTGCTAATAGACGGCAAAAATCATTCAACTCGGCTTCGCTTAACTCAATCGCCCAATCATCTGTACCGACTAAACCTTTAAATTCCAATGCATCAGGGTTCCAGCCAATACGCCAACCAAATCCGCTTTTGACAACGCGTTCCATAAAAAGTTAGGAGTTAATAACTCTCTCGTTATCTTAGTAAGTCGGCACCTCCCCCTTGGGATGGCTGTGGGGTAGTTGATGTACTAGGACTCGGTGCGATATTGGGGCTAGGGGATAGGGGATTTTGGGCAGTAGGATTAAATATATTTACTAATACTTGTACTAGGGCATCTCGCTGGCTGCGGGTGAGACTTGTGATGGTTTTGCGATCGCCTTTTAGAGGATTTTCCCGCAGTGAATCATTCCCTGGATAGGTAGTATCATACATAATTTCATTCGCACCCAGGTAATCAGCTAAAGTTAACTTCCAATCCAACCGATAAGTTGGGGCACGCCCTTTGGTATAAATGTGATATCTAATCAGGCGATTTACTAGGGTGTTGTTTTCGGCAACTTTCCCATTTTCTTTGCTGATATACTTATTTTCCCGTGGGAAATCTGGCAATTGTTGATATACCACCTGCCAAACATCGCTAGGAGTGATTCTCTGAGCGTATGCAGGTTGGATACTAAATAAATTTCTATATATTAATTTGCTCGCTCCTGAACCCAAAAAAATTACACCTACTACCATTAAGGCAAAGAGTAGTGAATGCGGAGTTGCAAGTTTTGAGAGTATTGATCTAGGTAGAAGTTTTTTCTTTTTCATAAAACGATATTTTGAAATGAGAGTGCTATCACACTGCATTTTCACTCAGCACTGGCTTAACCCTAGCTATCCGCTAACAGCACTCTCAACTCAGAACTATTTTTTTATAGTTCGCCGATAATTTCTGGCTGAGTCAACTCATCGGACATTTCAATAATTGCCCTTAGCACTGGCTTCATCATCGCATCTTCGTTACTTTCAAAGTCTTCATAACGCCGACGTTTAGCACGATTTGCCACCTGAACCGTAATGCGGTAACGATTTGAGGCTGCACTAATCAGATCCTCAGAACGGTGCATAATCTGAGATTGAGTTGTCTCGAACTTAGAACGCTTTAGCATAATCAGTGGTTCTTGGGGTCATTCCCCAGTGTAGCAGTACTGATAAATCTACTGCTGTGTGTTTAATTGCCAGCAACCTCTCTCTTGATAGAGGTTGAGAGTGTTTTAGTCACTATAAATTACTTATAAATAATATTACCTGACTAAAGTCACACATCCTTATGGCTGACCTTGTGGAAACTGCTGTCAATGCGGGAAACTTCAATACCCTGGTGAAGGCTGCTAAAGCTGCAAATCTCATAGAAATTTTGAAAAGTCCTGGTTCTTTTACACTATTTGCACCAACTGACGAAGCCTTTGCCAAGCTGCCAAAGGGAACTTTAGATTCGCTACTACAAGATATCCCCAAGCTAAAGAAAATTGTGGCGTATCATATCGCTAGTGGGGATGTTCGCTCTGATGACTTGGTACAGATTAATGAGGCAGAGACACTTGAGGGATCAATTGTAGCCATTGAATCTGCCGACGGTAAATTTAAGGTGAATGACGCCAATGTCCTCAAAACAGATATTCTGACAGACAATGGCGTGATCCATATTATTGATGCGGTGTTGATGCCTGCAATGGTGGCAGGGAAGTAAGGGCATTGGGCATTGGTTATTATCCTCATCCCAATATGGTTCGGTTAAGGTTTTTTGATGAAAATTATAGATCCAAAGACGCGATAAATCGCCGTCTCTAC
>JBGTMK010000466.1:0-7774 GCA_041743605.1 Nostoc sp. | reverse complement strand
GAGATTAATCAGGAATATAAAAATCGGCAACATGGCTAAAATTATCGTTACTGGAGCTGCCGGATTTGTTGGTTCTCACTTGGTAGACCTTTTGCTACAACAAGGAGAAGAAGTAATCGGGATTGATGAATTCAATGATTACTACGATCCGATTTTAAAGCGTAACAATATTGCACATTTACATCAGTCACCTAGCTTTACATTAATTGAAGGAGATATTCAGTTTTTAGATTGGCAGAAACTCCTAAAAGATGTTGATGTAGTTTACCATCAAGCGGCACAAGCAGGGGTGAGAGCAAGTTGGGGTAAAGCTTTTAGAGGTTACACAGAACGAAATATTAACGCTACACAAGTTTTGCTGGAAGCAGCTAAGGATGCTAAACACCTGAAAAGGTTAGTGTTTGCCTCTTCATCGAGTGTATATGGTGATGCAGAAACCTTACCTACTCACGAGGAAATTTGTCCGCAACCAGTGTCTCCTTACGGTATTACGAAGCTAGCAGCGGAATTTTTGTGCGAACTATATCACAAAAACTTTGGCGTACCGTGTGTGACATTGCGCTATTTCACAGTTTATGGCCCCAAACAGCGCCCAGATATGGCATTTCATAAGTTTTTTAAATCGATTTTGGAAGATGAGGCGATTCCGATTTACGGCGATGGCCAGCAAACGCGGGAGTTTACCTTTGTTAATGATATTATCGCTGCCAATTTAGCTGCTGCGATCGCTCCCGTTGCAGTGGGAGAAATCTTTAACATTGGTGGTGGTAGCAGGGTGGTTTTAGCAGAAGTCTTGGATACGATTGAAGAAATTGTCGGGAAACCAATCAAAAGAAACCACATAGAAAAAGCAATAGGAGATGCTCGCCACACTGCTGCTGATGTATCTAAAGCGCAGAAAATTTTGGGATATCAGCCGCAAGTCTCCCTGAGAGTGGGTTTGACGCAAGAATGGGAGTGGATTAAATCTTTGTATTCCTCTTAAGTATCCTCATCCCCCTCATCTTTGTTATGCAAACCGTATGAATAGGAGTTTTGCCCTTAGCTGGTAGTCAAAACAACACTTTGGCGCACAGTAGGCGTAGCCCGTCTTATATCATGTCCGCTTAATTACTTATGATATGTCATTGTGATTAAGCGGACATGATATTACGAATTACGAATTGGTATTATGTCATGTCCGGTAAATTACTTGTGATATGTCATTGCGAGTGCAACGTAGTGGAACGTTCGCGTAGCGTCTCGAAGAGAAGCAATCACAATGTCTCTGCGATTGCTTCACTCCGTTCGCAATGACAAGCATTCAAGTGGACATGGTATTACCTATTCCCATGATTGAAATTCATCAATGGCGCTACGAATTAAGGAAGTTATTTGAGCGCGACGGGTTTCAAAGTTGGCGGCGATATAAATCAGTAAGATGCCAACTAGCAAGCCAACAACCCATTTTAAAAAGGAGTACTGCAAACTAAAAATTACCGATTGATAGATTGTGGTAATTAAAAAAGTGGCTGTACCAATATAGAGAAAAGCCCGCACTCGCAAAGCTAATCCGGCAAAAATGGCGATGAGGCTGAAAATTCCCGGTATCCAGGCTGTATTTTGATTAAATAAAATTGCCCAACCACAAATTAAACCACTACCTAAAACTCTCAAAATATGGCGAGCAACTTTATACTCTGGTAGCTTCAGTTGGGTATCTACTTGAGCAATATAAAGCAGTGATAATCCAATGGGTGTTACATACCACAAAGCATCAGTCAGGCGTAAGGAATCAAACCAACGGTAAAGTGCCCAATTAATCAACGCCACACTAATATAGGTAAAACGAATGTTTTCGCCCACCTTTGCGAGGAAGATATAAAATCCAGCTGCAAGTACCAAAGTAATAGGGTAAGTTTGCAGTCTGGTTTCCCATAAAATAATTAGTGGTGTGATATATGCGGCTTGCTGCCAAGGTCTTTTAGACCAACCCCAACTTTCCCAAGGTAAAATATATAAAAAATAGGCTACCACACAAGCGATCGCACCATTCCAAGGAACTAACGGCCCAGCCCAAAATCGCCCTATTGCTGTCTCGCGCCAATAAACCCTCATGCCGGCTACTTCTAATAAGCCAAGATAAACCCATATTTCAGCGATTGTGATTCCTCCCAAAATTCTGGGGGAAGTCAGCGAATTTCGTCCCTGAAAAATGGCATAACGAATCAAAAATACCCCAGTTCCCAATCCCAGCAAACGGTTAATTCCAATGGGAAGAGGAATAGCAGCCATTAATAAACAGCTACTCCAAGCCCAGTGAATATGGGCAATTCTTTTCAATTCTTGGGGAGTTAGACGTAAGTAGCTGACTAGCCTTGGCGACAAGATGCGGTAAGCATACATGATACTGGCACCAAGGGCAGACATGGCAATCAATCCATCACCTAATGCTCCTCCTGAAGCTTGTAACATTTGATAGAACAAAAGTTCATAGGCAGAAATGGATACGCCAATGATTCCTAAGTACAGTAGGGGTTTAAAGTCTTCACGGCGTCGCCCCACGCCGATGATAATTAAAGCTACACCCAAGGAATATAAACCTGTCCACTCGGTGAAGGTGTTAAAACGCAGCAATACACTGAATACACCATAAATTAAGGGCAAAATGTGAAAACTGCTAGGAAGCCTTTCTAATTGGTATCGTCGTCGCCACCACTCTCCAAGAAGTTGAGCGATTAAACCTAAAGCGATATTTGCCAACGCTATCCTAACAATTGATCGTTCCCCAAATCCCAACACCTGGGCAGTCAATAATTCTAAAGACCAACCGATGCCATAAAATGCCCAATTTGTCGGTTCGCGCCAACTACGATAAACAATGGCTGCCAAGGTGATCGCAGTGGCAGATAAGTACAAAAATCCCGAAGTTATAAACCCTTGGTAAACTAGTACTGAGTGCAGCGTCAAACCCAACAACTCAAAACCACACAAAGCGATCGCCCATTTATCACTTGCGGCTGCATAGATCACTGCTAATTGATCACCACATCGCGTTAATACTGTCTGCCCTATCCATAGACTTAGGGTTGCGATCGCTCCTACAACAAACCAACTTGCTATCGTGAGGCGAGGTAAACCAGGTACACCTGTCCACAGCAGCGCCCCAATAAAACTTAAAATAAATCCTTCTGTAATTACCGCAGATATTTGATTTCGCAAATAGCGTGTATTTGCAAACATCAATCCTGCACCCACAGCTAAACCGATTAATCTAGTTCCTGGTAGCTGTAAAGTCAGTAGCTGGGCAACTCCCACAGCCAAGACACTCAAGTAACGGCTAGGAATCCGACGCTCTATAATTGTGGCATTGGCAACACCCGTGAGAGCTAAAGGCGTAACTAGCCACAAGACTCCCCAATTAGCTTGGCTATCAACTATGCCATACCAAGATGATTCTGCATTCATCCATAATAAGAAAAAACTAGCGGCGGCTAATCCTAAAGCGATATCCCATGCGCTACGTGGCCATAAACCTTCCTCCAAGCTAAATCGCCATTCTGCAACCATCAAAGCTAATAAAATACTTGCCCAGACTTGGTGACTTAGGGTTGGCAACAGCCAATTAATGGTAGAGCCAAATGTCATTATCCCCATGATGTGAGTTAGATATACCAGGGGAAGAGAGGGGGAGGAATCAATGGAGTGGCGTTTAGTAACGAATGCGAGAGTGGCGGTAGACAATAGCAGATTTAGCGATCGCAATGTAGGATTTACTAAAGCGATCGTTGTTAAAAAAGTTCCAAATAAAAGGGTGAGGAGTTCACCAAATTTAGCCAATTCTCGATTTTCGGTGCGATGTAGCCTATCTGTGAGTGCCACCATCAAAACTACGTAGGGAAAGAAAGCGACACCCAGTAACGCCCAAGGTTCATTTTGAGAATTGGTAAGTTGGGTAGCAGTTGCGATCGCTAATTGCTGTAAGTTATCAGGTACTAATCGCCAACCTAGCCAAATCGTCTGTAAGCCGATGACGAAAACCGCTGCTAAGTCTAACTTTAAACTGTACTGCCACAAGCGATTTCCTAAAAACCACAAACCCAAACCACTCACAGCTATTGCTTGCCAGGGATAATTTATTACCGAAACTAGCCAACCCAGAAAGATTAAAATGCCACCGAGTTTTTCCCAGAGTAAGAGGGATGAGGGGGATGGGGGAGTTGAGGGAGATGTGGGGGATGGGGGGGATATTAATGTTACTGTCCTCTGCCATCCCCGCTCTACCAACCAAGTCACCAACCAGCCACAAATACCAATAGCTAACCCCAACTGAGTAACATTTACCCCAGCAACAAAAATCGCCCGCACTAGCAGAACTAGCAAAGCATAAATAATTACAGTAGCAGCCAAAGTAATATTTAAGTTACTGCGATTGCTTCTATCTTCCTCACTAAGATTATTAGGCTGTTGGTAAAGATTGTGATAAACGGTAATAATAGTTGTGCCGGTCATTGCCACATAAACGGCAATCAAGGGAAATCCTGGCAATTGCCAACCCCAATGCAGATAACTCAGCCCCAGAATATTGAAGAGAGGTAATTTGCCAATATGTAAATTTGCAAAAATATTCCGATTTTTGGAGATTAAAACAGTTATAGCAGTGAGGGTAGGACAGGCGATCGCAACTACAATCCAATCTAAAGGATTTTGCCACAACCGAAAGCTATCCATTGCCCAAAAGTTCACTGGTACTAACAAAAGGGTGACAATGAGCAATGTTTGAGCCGTCAATCTGAGATTGCTTTGCCTAGTAGCCCAAAAGCTTAACCCCCAAAAAATTAAAGTATAAGCAAATAAAACTCCATACTGTCCAGAAGCAGGAAACCTTTCCCACTGACTCGCAGCCAGTACCCCAGAGGATACCACTACCAGAAATACCCCTAGAAAAAGCAGCCAACGGACACTCAGTTCTGCCCCCAAGGACTGCAACATTGTGCTGATAAAGTTGGGTTTAGCCGGTGGTTTTTGTGGCGTTTGTCTACGGCTAATAGATTGTAAAGCTTCTATGGGAAACTGCTGTAGAGGATCGTCAGTTACAAACGCTACCTTTGTTTTTGCTTCAGCCTGGGGTTGCAACGCCACCGTACACACCAGAAACTCTCGACATAGCTGCCTAACTTGGCTATCGGATATCAAACCTAAGCGCAGCCATATATCTAATCCTTCTAATAATTGAGGATGGGAGGATGGCAACCTAATTTCAAATTTTAGCGGGCGCTCAAGGGGCGATGACATAAGCTGCGGCGTAAAAGTATATACTTAGATTATTTGTTTCATTAAAGTATATTTTTGCTCTAGCTGTGCCACTTATTAGGCTAATTGATTATTAATTTTTAATCTTAAGTAAGTCGGCGAGAAAAAACCAAACTACATTAAGTAATGTAAAATTTAATTGAATTAGCTTGTAGTCAGGGCTTTAGCCCTTAAGAGAGGACTAAAGTCCCCACTAGAAACCTTTAATTATTCACGCCGTTCTATTTACAGCGATATTCAAATGCTAAATGTCTGCTTTTAGTTTCCAGAGAAAGTAGTTTATTCGCTGCAACTTAGAGTTATAAATTTTCTCAATTCCAGACTTTAAGAATTCAGAGGGACTGAATAAGAATATGTCGGTAAAGCCATTAGTAACCTCTGGTAACTGATTTTCCTTTACAAGTTGAAATCGCACTTTTGGATCAACTAAGTGACCAAGTATTTGTATTGGTGGGAGTATGCTAGCATCACTAATTAAAAGCGGTTTATTACTTTGACTGATAATTCTAGCAATTTTAGGATATTCTTGGTATCTCTCAGGGACTTGGTTCCACCAAATATCTGCTTGAGAGTTGAGTGTACAAGATATAACTCCGCCGATAACTACTATAAAAACTACAAGTGACCAGAGCTTTTTTTGCCAATCTTTAGTAGATACAGACTTGAGCTTAGTGGTAAATAGATAAGCAACAGCTAATTGTATACCTAAAACTGAGGGAAGTGTATATCGAGTAGTAGCATATCGCTTTTGAAACACGAAATCCACTAAGAGTAGGGGAAGTCCTACAGATCCAATTAAGGTTAAGACAAATAACCAAACTTCTTTAGGCGTTTTTCGACAGAGAAAATAAATTGAGTAGCCCATTAAAGCTAAAACAATTAAAATGAAAGGAATTAAGGCAAGCTTAAGTGTTCCTGGATCGCTAGGACTAATACCTAAATCAAGAAACGTGCGACTAAAAATACCAGCCCACCTCGCAGCGGATGCAAAGAATGTTTGTTTAGCATCTGCCCAAGATACTGCTTCTGATTGAGGGTTGGTAATAATAATCCAAATCCAAGGTACAAAAGTTATAAACCCTGCAAGCGCTGATATCAGGTAATAAATCAATGTTTTACTTAATCGAAAGCGTTCAATTACAACTACATAAATTCCCTGGGCAAAAGCAACCAATGTAAAAAATAGATGAGTATAAAACCCTAGTGGTAATGTTGCTGCATAAATACACCAACTAACTTTTGTTTTAAGGCGCATAGCTCGCAACAGTGCTGCGCTTGATAATAAGATTGCTACTATCCATAAACTGTATGATCGTGCTTCTTGTGCATATACAACATGAACAGGTGACACGGCTACCAACCCGATGGCTATCCAGCCTACTAGTGAAGACTCAAATAATTCTAAACATAGCCAATAAAGACAAGGAAAAGTGAAGAGACTGATAAATGCCGAAAAACTTCTTGTCACTGCTATGGAATTGCCAAACCATTCCACCCAAAACCGAGTAATCAAAATGTAGAGTGGTAAAATCTGCGAGTCTTCTAGAATAACCCCTTTAATTGTATCAACTGCGTTTTTTTCAGGATTGGGATACTGGTATCTATGCAAATCTTCTACACTGAGCAAACGACCATTACTTAACTGCTCATTCATTTCTGACTGTAAATAGCCAGATATGCGTAATGACGAGAAAACTTCATCACCCCAATAAAGTTTTTTGTCAAGATTGACGATGCGAAAAAATACACCTATTACTAACAGTATAATAACTAAAAAACGTAACCAAGATTTAGAAATAAGCCAGTTCTGTGATAATTTTTTTCTCATGTATTTCTCACTTTCCTGAATTAAATTTAAGCAATAAATAAATTTAATAAATATTAATACGTAAGAGGTTCAAAAATATTTTTAAGTTTTTTAACTCTTTATGCTTAATCTCACAGCTAGCAGATATTCCTTAAAAATCTGAATAAATGTCACCCTAGATTTTAACACCTAGTTAGTATCAAATTGTCTACGAATAAAATGTTTGAAGTAAAAATTTCTTATATTATAAAGAATTAGTTTCAAGGATATTGTCGCTTTTGGCAACAGTGTCCCATAATAAATTGCAATTTTTTTATTGTGTCACATTAGAGTATAAATGAATTAAGACATGAAATACTTATATTAAAAATAAAAATATTTCATAAAGTTTATATAAAGTTACTATAAATAGGACTGTAAGTAGCTAATAACACAAAGGCCTACTTGTGTAATCGTTCCAACAAAAAAGCGATCGCAGCGAACAGCAATATAACTTCAGTTGTTGGGTTTGCTTATGCCTTGCTTTCCCAGCTTTCTTTATTGCAGATAGCAATTGATTTATGGAATCGAATCAGCACGGTACATGGGTGATGTCCGCTTTGTTGTATCTTGAATTACATACTTACGCGCATTGTACGTTAACCCTCCCCGATGCATTGGCTACGGTGTACACAC
>JBGTMK010000465.1:0-7056 GCA_041743605.1 Nostoc sp. | reverse complement strand
GGTTGAGATTTAGACTTAGGTTTAAGCATATATTTCCGATTTAGGGAACTCACTAGTAAATTGACATACTAATAAAACAAACTGATGTGCTTTTTGCCAAACTATCAAATCTTGAAATGTCTTAGCTGACTCCTGAATTCTGACTCCTGAATTCTGACTAATTACTTTTTAACTTTAATTTTGGAACTAACAAATTTGGTGGCATTGACAGCAACCGTAGCAGTTGTACTTGCTCCACCAGTAGCGATTCCTGCTGCAATTTCAGATCCAAATGCTACTGTTTTACCTAATCCTGTCCAAACAGCTATTCCACCACCTGCGGCTAATGCAGATGAAAGGATAGGAGAAACCAACCCAACAAAAAGGAGAAATATCATCGGTTGGTTTTGTTCGGAATTAGCGATAAGTTGTCCGCACAAACCAATAATCATGTTGAAGCAAAGTTTTGCCATTCCAACGGTGAAATAACCAGTTAGCCAAGCGAAAATAGGTTTCGCGCCAAAAGGGAGTAGTGAACCGCCTATTGCCAATGGGCCAAGTAGGGCAGTTAAAAGCATTGTGAATTCGATACCCCACTGGTAGGCGTTATTGAGGGCGAGGAGGATGACTGCGACAAATCCGGTGATCATCGAGCCGATTGTACTGGTGATAGAATTACCAATCTTTTCGGCAATTTGACCGGGGGAGAGGTCGTTGAGCGCATCTTTGGCATCAGATAAAGCCTGAAGTGGGTTAAACTCCCAGCTGCTGCTGTCGGGGGCTTCTCCTTTAAATAGATCGGGTGCAGAGGTTTTGAGTTCTGCTTCTGCTTGTTGTAAGCAGGTGATTGAATCTTGCGTGTTACCAGGGATCGAGCGGCATCTTTCCATTGCTGCCCCTACTTGCTGCTGGAGGGCAATATTGCCGACTGCTCGGTTGAATGCTACTTCTAGGTTGGCTCCGGCAGCAGTAAACTCAAGAATGTCATTATTGACAGTATTAATATATCCTCGTATGGCGAGTGTTCCACTTCTGAGTAAAGTGCCATTGTTAGCTAGTAGCCCGATAACCAGGATGGGCCATATCCAACTGGAGAGAGCTTTCATATCCTCTTGATTTATCCAGTTTTTACCTAACTCAACCATAAAAAGGGTAAGTGTGGCGATCGCAAAAAACTGACCAACTTTGCACATCGAGCCATACAAGCTACCGTTGAGGGTTTCTTGCCAAAGTTCATTGAAACCTTCAGCTACTAGTTGCGCTCCAGCGGCGGCATTTTCTAAAATGTCTTGTCCAAAAAATGGATCGGTTGCAATTATGAGGTGTTCTAACATAGCACTTGGTTAACAGCGTGAAGGTTTGGTCATCTCAATTGCAGAGATGACCAACTAATTAGGGTGAATTATTGCCCAGCAGTAGTTTTGAGACTGCTAAACCCGCTGATTTCGATGTACTGGGCGCTGATACCGTCCATCATCAGGTTTTGACGACGGCGATCGCTTGCCCCCTGTTCGGCAAGTTGACTTAGCATCAGGTTAGTTTGCTGGACATCGTGCCGTGCTTGCAGTCCGTCGGTGCGGGATTGCCCCAACATTGAGACAATTTGCGAGTTTTGGGCAGCAATTACCTTGAGGATGTTTTGTGAAGCATCCATTGATTGTGCAGATTCCGCAAGTTCTTTGGCCTCAGCTACAGTTTGTTCAGTTGCTTCTATTTCATTTTTGGTACGTTCCTGACCGATTTCCCCTAAGACGCTGGCGATCGTGGCGCGGGTGGTTTCTCTCTCCAGTTCGTTAGCTGCACCTACAGCACCTTCAACTGTGTTACTTTCATTCCAGTTACCCTTTCCCTTGAGTTGCTCTTTGAGCTTTTCGGCTGAATTTACTGGGTCTGGCATATCCATACTGCCAGTCTGAATAGCAGTTTTAGCTTCGCTTTTCATCCCACCCCATTCATTAGCTGCTGCGGTGAGTTCGTTTTTAGTTTCTTCAAAATAGTTATTGAATTTGCCTAAAACCTTGAAGAAATCGTCAATTGAAAAGGCATAACTGGGTGCTGTACTGAGTAAAGTAACCAGACCAATTATTGACCCGATTATTACTCCTTTGTTAGTAAACTTGAATTTTGGTTTCATACTTTTGGTGGATAAATAACCAATGTGGCAATTAAAGTTAAGCCACTTGTTTATGATTTATTGATTCTTCCTTTTCCAAACCCAGGTTATCTGTTAGTTTTTCTTCTATAATTTTTGCTGGCTTTAATTGCTTGTTTTTATTGTTATCCAATAATTGTTTTACTTCTTCACTTAACTGATCTCCCCGAAGCATTTGTATGTATGCCTCAGAAAATCTCACCATACCCAGCATTGGATTATCGGCATATTTATTGAGGAAGAGAGTGCGTAATTCTTGCTCGTTCGGGTTATTTGCTACTGCTGCAAGTAAACAATAAGCAGGGTAATATCTACAGAAGGTAAGCTTGCCATTATCGTCAAGTAACCACTGTGAGTAAATACTTTCGCGTTTTGGGAAGAATGCTTCAGTACTATTGCGTGAGATGATTTCATAAGGATATTTAAACCTGTTAACAAATGGGTCAACTGCCGATGTTTGAATTCGACCGATCAGGCGGGTTGTGATGTTAGCAAATATTTTGGAGGCAGACTTACTTTGGAAAATACTTTCTGGTTCTTGGGCAGATAAAATTACACGTATACCTGCTTTTGCACCGTTGGCGCAGAGTC
Source organism: Nostoc sp. (assembly GCA_041743605.1). Classification (GTDB taxonomy): domain Bacteria; phylum Cyanobacteriota; class Cyanobacteriia; order Cyanobacteriales; family Nostocaceae; genus Nostoc. The sequence continues at coordinate 4,334 of JBGTMK010000465.1, read as the reverse complement.
TACCAATTAGCTCGGCTATGCTATCAAAACTGAATAAAATCGGCGCTTCGTCTAAGAAAAATATTGATACTTTAGATGATAAAGCTCTACGTAATGCTGCGGAATAGGCACTAAGGGCAAGGACTGCTGCATCAGCTTCACTCCCAAGCGATCGCAGTGCGAATACCAGTAGTCGTGCATCAGTTCTAAAGCTAGATGGATTGGCAATTGATTGTCCAACTCGTGAGTTTAACCAGAACTTTAATCGCAATCTGATTTGGTCAAGAGCATCAAGAATTTCTTTACTATTATTGGTGATTGAATCGAGTTTGATAAACCCAGGCGAACAATAATTATAGAAATCTTTAAGTGTGGGAATATCTGCCCATTCAGGTGTTCCTAATCCATTTTCTAGTGCTAGCTTATACCGCAGTTTGATATCCTCATCGTTGTAAAAAGTTTCAATTGTGATTGTAATGATACTCTCGATATTTGATATCATTGTCGGACTTACCCCGACAGGATTTGTCCCAAGTACCATTATCATTAATGTGGATTTCAAGAATTCCTTGAAATCGGTCATCCTCTCCTTAATAACTTCCGGCTCATACCCCCTTAAATCAGGTAATTCAAATAGATTGTTCGATTCTTTACTAATATCGAAATATGCCCCTTCTTCTCCCATAAATTTGGTATAGTCGGTAAACGTGCTAGTACCATCGGGTTTGGGATAATCAAGTGCAATTACGGGAATGTCTTGAGCCAAGGCAGGTGTTAATAGACCTGCTACTAAGACAGATTTACCTGCACGGGTAGTACCGAAAATAGCGAGATTTTTGTGCTGCTTGTACAAGTCGAGATGTACTGGAGTTCCTCCCTCTTCAGCAATTAGCTCAAACCCGGATTTATCTCCCGTAGCCGTTCTAACTATCGGCATGAGTCCGGGAACTTCTGATGAGAAATAGGGGAGGCGACGGTTAAAGGGTCTTGTAAGTAGGTTTTCCCAGACAATAGGTACACATTGTAACCATGTTTTCCAGGCATACTCGATTTCTCTATCAACTACGGCAGGTCGTAAGAAACAGCTAGAAAGGTATTGGCAAGCCTCATCAAGTTTTTGACGACTGTGACGATGAACACAAAAAACAACAGCAGTATGGATCGGGAGACTGCCTCTGAGGATAGTTTCTTGTGCCTTAACTGCCTCCTCGATGTTCATATTGGCTTTTACGTCAATTGATCCCTTCTCAGAAGACATCGCGCTGGAGGTAATTGACTGTTTGGTAATTCGTTGAAGGGCAGTTTTGGCAAGTCCCTGGTTAGCTTTAGATAGCTGGCAGATAATCTCAGTGTCAGAGATTTTTTCTTTGGATATTACCTCCCAGAGGTATCGAAGCTGGGCGTATTCGTCTACCCAGCCTTGGGGCTTTTCGCTAAACTGAAGAACGCCGATATACTTGTCTTGCAGTCTTACCCAGCTGCGATCGAGAAAAGGGACAGATTTCTCATTCTCCAGCATCAGGTGGCGAATATGGAAATCGCTGGTTTGAACTTCTCGAAGCCCCTCTTCATCTAATATGAGGGGATTGGGAACTTTGGGTGCATCGCTACGGTTAAACTGACTCCAAAGAATTGACCATACTTCCTCACTTGTGACTGCTCGCACTGAAAGCCCCATCGAGTTTGTAAAAAGTTGTTCCCACCGTTGAAACCCAGAGGTAAAACTATCCCGTAAAATTGTTTCGATTCGTTCTTGCCGAACACCGTGAATTTGTCCAGTAAATTGGAACCAGGCATTTTGCAATTGTTTGATAGTTTTTTCAATCGCATCATTTGAGCGACTGTCTTCAGAAGCAAGGACGCTATAGGTACACCAGAAACGTAAGAACTTGTTTTTACGGGTTCCTGCTTCGGTGAGTTCTCTTGCTCGCAGACGTTCCGATCGCACTAATAAAGTTAATTGCTCTAGATCGCATTTATCCTCTATCTTTTTTAGTTCCTGCTGCCGGAGAAAGTCATCAGTGAACGAACCAAGGTGAATTGTCAAGGTTTCACGTTCGGGAAGTTCTTTGAGTCCGCCTTCAATATTTTCAAAAATGGGGAGAATCTGTTCTTCTGGTAAAGACGTGTGAATTCCTTGTACGTCAAAGCAGAACTTGATTTGAATATCTTCTTTTCTCTGGAGAATAAGTGCGCCGATATCTCTACGACCAGCAAGCGAGATACTTGCAATCCCGGCTAAATGGGTAATATCCTCAAACGGTGTCAGATTTTTGACAACACCTAATTGTTCGGTATCAAGGGATTTTTTACCAATTTTGTGCTTTATTTTTGTTGAGGCGGTCGAACTCATAGCCTATATTTTTGTTCGCTGATATTTATTAATTCAGAAGCTTTATCTGCGTTTTTTAAGCTGGCGCTTTTTCTTGGGTTGAGGTTGTAGAGGATTAACGAGGGAGACAAATGGTTTATAACCACGGGTGATGCGGGGCGTGCCGACAAACTTACCGAAAAAGGCTTTGTTGGAACTTACTGTCCACCAGGTTGCCCATCCCCAGGCGGTTACAATTCCGGTTGCAAGCCAAGAAGCTTGCATAAAACCCTTGACTACCATGTAGGAGATGAGAGCGATCGCACTCCAGGGAACAATTTGGTCGGCAGGGAATGGCCCAAGACGTGGCTGGTCTCCTAATACGCGGTTGACAGTACGAAATTCCCGTTCTCTGCCCATTATTACGAAAGACAAAAGTCAGTTTTTGAAATTTTGATGAGTGGCACTTGTGGAATTGTGCCACTCGTGGTGGCTTTTTTGAAGACTTGGTATCAGCCTGTTACCAGTCCTGCAAGCAAGTCTCCGACTACAACTGTGAGGGCAACGATAATTGGTGTACGGGCGATTGTTTGCCAATCCTCGTCGTTTCTGGCTGATTGAACGACCCGGATCAGACCAATACCGAGGTAAATTAGGAACAAACCGCGCAGTACTGCGAATACGTATTTGATGATGTCTGCGTTAACGCCTGTAAAATACTCTGTGAAAAAGTCTTCTGCGTTTTGCATGAACTGGGCGTTTGCAGGTGCAGCGGCCATATCCAACATAAATACTACACCTACTAAGCAGAACAAGACGGTATAGATATTGATGCCATACTTGCGCTGCCATTTCTCGAAGTTGGAAAGTAGCAAGTTTGCTTCCTTGGGTAGTAACGCTACAATACCAGTTCCAAAGGACAGCGATGCTATTACCATGTGATGAATGGAGATATCTGCAATCATCAAGCCAGTACCAACTGCCATTAGTCCGGCGATGCTGGCGTTTTCTTTCCAGTTGCGACGGCGACGGGTGGGAGCGGGGTATCCGTATTCTTCGTAGGAAGGAATGCGATCGCGGTCATTGCTAAAATTAGATTCGTAGTCTGTTCTCATAAAAAAAGTAGATGATTTCGGAAATTACTGGATGAAACTTTGTAGGGGTAATTACGACTGAATTACTGCTTTATTCCGTTGGCGGAGTCTGCCCCTAGTACATAGTTTGGATTGGAGTAAATCTCTGCTCCAACTTCTCGCTTGTAAACCTATTTTATGAGACTAATATCCGTAAAAGCATCTAAGAATTTTCTATTTTTAGGCACTATGCTTTTCAGTAAATCATTAGTAAAAAATCAGTAAAAATTGCTTGACAACTTTCAACATTTAAATCAGTGGTTTATTTCATAATGTTTGACCCCCGATATAGATTATATCGGGGGTCAGCAATTGAGATATGAAGTAGTGTAATTACGGTGGTTTACCGTTAATTTACCCAGTGAAATAAATTGTCCGTCAACTAATTCTGCGTTTGATTTGGGTTGAAGTCGAGATGGAGCTTCTTGCCTACTTTGAGGTTGAGGGTTTTGGTAGTGTTAGCAGGTAGTTCGATAACTTGGTTAACAGGATAGATGGAATCGTACTTAGGACAGATTTTGGTATTACAAGGAGGAGCCGCCTCTACGATTGATTTAATAACTCCATCTTGGAGAAATATCATATCTAGAGGAATATACGTATCCTGCATCCAAAGTTTAACTTTTTCAGGTTTGTTGAGGACAAATAGCATTCCGTGATTTTCGGGAATAGAGTCACGAAATTTGAGTCCGTGGGCATATTCTTTTCTATCGTCTGCTAGTTCGAGTTGAACTGTTTGATTATTACTGGTAAAGGTTGCACCAATAGGTAGATACTGGGGCTGGCGAGTCCAAAAGTAGAGTGGTAGGGGTGAGAGGGCAGCAGTAAAACCAGCAATTGGCCCAACGATATTGAGAATTTTGAAAAATAAGCTTTTTTCTGGATTTTGTGCTTGTTTAGTTTGAATGTTG
>JBGTMK010000464.1:0-9971 GCA_041743605.1 Nostoc sp. | reverse complement strand
AATAGGTTTTGTTTGGAGTTAGGAGGTAGGAGTTAGGAGTTAGTGAATAATAAAGGATAACTGACAAAGAATAAATATTCATTACTAAATATCAATGAGAATTTTAGTTGCTAGTCACACTTATATCGTAGACCTCAACTGTGAAAAATTACGCGCTTTATCTCAACTAGAACCGGGACTTGAAGTGACAGTTGTAGTACCAAAGCGCTGGAAACCAGGCGGCGTGCAAAACAGAATTATTGAAACTGAATACCGTGATGAAGGCACATTTAGAATAGTTCCAGTTTCTAATTTTAGTCAAAATCATCAGGGACTCCTTACTTTTGGTGCGGATTTGATATCTTTATTAAAACAATTTCGTCCCCAAATCATTCAGGTAGAACAAGGGTCTAGAGCATTGGCTTATACTCAAATGATTACCTTGAATAAAATATTAGGGCTCAATGCGAAAAATTTATTTTTTACCTGGTGGAATCTTCCTTATGAACTGAAACCACCAATTGCTTTATTAGAAAAATATAACCTTAATCACAGCCACGGCATTATTTCTGGCAATCAGGATGGAGCAGAAGTTTTGCAACAACGAGGATATCAAGGTAAAATTAAAGTCATGCCCCAACTGGGTGTAGATGAAAGTCTATTTACTCCCAAAGCGCAACCAGAATTAGCCGCGAAGTTTGGTATTAATAAAGAAGATTTTGTGGTAGGTTTTGTTGGGCGGTTTGTGCAAGAAAAGGGTTTACTAACACTTTTGCAAGCCTTAATCACGTTAAAAAATAAACCTTGGAAATTACTCTTACTAGGACGGGGGGAGTTGCAAAGTGAGTTACTAAAAATAGCGGCAGAAAACAATATTAAAGAACGGTTAATTTTGGTAGAAAGTGTCCCTCATCATGAGGTTGCAAACTATATCAATTTAATGAGTACTTTAGTACTGCCTTCAGAAACAACTTACAAGTTTAAAACCTTAACTTCTGCTGGGTGGAAAGAACAATTTGGTCATGTGCTAATTGAGGCGATGGCTTGCCAAATACCTGTAATTGGTTCCGATTCTGGTGAAATTCCCCATGTAATTGGCGATGCTGGTTTAGTATTTCCCGAAGGTAATGCTCAAGCCCTTGCTAATTGCTTAGTTCAATTAATGGATAAACCCTATTTTGCTCACAGTCTGGGTGAAATGGGTTATCAAAAAGCAATAGTTAAATATACCAATAAAGCTTTGGCGAAACAGCAATTAGAGTTTTATCAAGATTTAGTTATTAGTCATTAGTCATTGGTCATTAGTGAAGAACAAAGAACAAAGAACAAAGGACAAAGGACAAAGGACAAATGACAAACGACAAATGACAAAAAATGAAAATATTACAGATTGTTCCCTCAATTTCTTTGATTTACGGTGGCCCCAGTCAAATGGTACTAGGGCTAGCTCCAGCTTTGGTAAAAGAGGGAGTAGAAGTTACAATTATCACAACTGACAGCAATGGTGATAATGGTCAAACACCTCTGGATGTTCCTTTAAATCGCCCAATTAAACAAGATGGCTATGAAATAATTTATTTTCGTTGTGCGCCGTTTCGTCGCTATAAATTTTCTCTAGATTTATTAAAATGGCTAAAACGTCATGCTCACGAGTTTGATATAGCACATATTCATGCTGTATTTTCACCAATAATTAGCGCTGCTGCTATTGTGTGTCGTCAGCAAAAACTACCTTATATTTTCCGTCCTTTGGGTACTCTCGATCCGGCTGATTTACAGAAGAAAAAGCAACTAAAACAGCTTTATGTTGCAATTATAGAACGTCAAAATTTAGCTGCTGCGGCAGCAATTCATTTTACTAGCAATCAAGAAGCTAAAATATCAGAAAGATTTGGAGTATCTACACCAGATTTGGTGATTCCTTTGGGTGTGATTCCCCGTCAATCTTCTATTAAAAATGTATGCAATCAATTAGAAATACCAAAGGATGTACCATTGGTTCTATTTATGTCACGAATTGACCCAAAAAAAGGGTTGAATTTGTTGATTCCGGCACTAGAAAAACTGTTAGTGATTGGTTATAAGTTTCATTTTGTCTTAGCTGGAACAAATCCTCAAGATCCAGATTATGAACAAAAGATAATATCCCAAATTCAAAATTCACCACTGCGATCGCACACTACAATTACTGGCTTTGTTACTGGTGAACTCAAAGTTAGTTTACTACAAGCTGCTGATTTATTTGTCTTGCCTTCCTACTATGAAAATTTTGGGATTGCTGTAGCTGAAGCGATGGTTGCAGGTGTACCTGTAGTCATTTCTGACCAAGTGCATATTTGTCAACAGATACGTGATAGTGAGTCGGGTTGGGTAGGCGCAACAGATGTGCAAGCGTTGGTAGAGTTACTGCAAGAGGCTTTGCAAAATCCCGCAGAACGCCAACGTCGGGGATTAAACGCCCAAAAATATGCCTTGGAAAATTTTAGCTGGGATGCGATCGCAAAACAAACAATCCAAGCCTACCAAAAAATTCTGACGAACAAATGAATTTAACCCAACGCAGACAATAGCAGTTTTTGCCAAATAAGCGCTAGAACTGCTTTGACAACGATATCTGCAATTACAAAACCAATCCCAATCAACATATAAGTTTTCGGAAAGGGAGACTATTTTCTATGTAAAAAAAAACTTCTGATGAAAACATATTTTCAAATCATATATATGTACTTTTGTCAATATTTTTTGCTTCCTTCTCGTCCTTTATCCAAGAGTGCTGACAACTTAAAATTTTGTTTCAAACCGCTAAAGTCCGATTGGGAAATAGGGGTTTTATGTCACGATGGCATACTAGAATATATATGCCTTTCTAACTACAGGGAATCTCACATGGTTCGTCTAGGTGACACAGTACCAAACTTTACGCAAGCCTCAACACACGGCGACATCGATTTTTACCAATGGGCAGGTGACAGCTGGATTGTGCTATTCTCTCACCCTGCTGATTTTACACCTGTTTGTACAACAGAACTCGGCACAGTTGCCAAGCTAAAACCAGAATTTGACAACCGCAATGTCAAAGCGATCGCACTCAGCGTTGATGACGTAGAATCTCACAAAGGCTGGGTGGGAGATATTGAAGAAACTCAAAGCACCACCCTTAACTACCCAATTTTGGCGGATGCAGATCGCAAGGTTTCTGAGCTTTACGACATGATCCACCCCAATGCTAATGCGTCTGTGACAGTGCGATCGGTTTTCGTGATTGACCCCAACAAGAAACTCCGTCTCACTTTCACCTACCCCCCCAGCACGGGACGCAACTTTGATGAACTTTTGCGGGTGATTGATTCTCTGCAATTGACTGATAATTACAGCGTGGCAACACCAGCTGACTGGAAAGATGGAGAGGATGTCGTAATTATCCCCTCACTGAAAGATCCAGAAGTACTCAAACAGAAATTCCCCAAAGGTTACGAGGAAGTTAAACCCTATCTGCGGCTAACTCCTCAGCCTAACAAGTAAATCTGAAAATGATTTCGGATGAAAAAACAAAGACGCAAAGTTATATCTTTGCGTCTTTGTTTTTTTGCGTGAGAATTATAGTTAGTTAACTAGGCATCCGAACCTGGAGGATATTCCGATGTTTTCATCCCCTTTGGTTTTGCAAATTCCGTCATCAATGCAAATGACAGACGAACAATTTTTTGAATTCTGTCAGGTGAATCGTGACTTACGCATTGAACGAAATAAATTTGGAGAATTGGTAATTATGCCTCCGACTGGTTCAGAGACAGGAAATCGAGAAGGTAATATATTTGGGCAATTGTGGGTTTGGTCGGAACAAGATGGTACAGGTATAACTTTTAGCTCTAGTACCGGATTTAAGTTATCAACAGGTGCAGAACGCTCTCCAGATGCTTCCTGGATTAAACTAGAACGGTGGAATTCTCTGTCTCCAGAACAACAGCGAAAGTTTGCTCCCATTTGTCCAGATTTTGTAGTCGAACTCAAATCTCCCAGCGATAACCTCCAAACTTTGAAGGAAAAAATGGAGGAATATATGAATGAACCAGGAATACAGTTAGGCTGGTTGATCGACCGTAAGCAGCGTAAAGTTTATATTTATCATCCTGGATTGCCAGAGGAACGTTTAGATAATCCTGCTAACGTTAGCGGCGAGTCGGTATTACCTGGCTTTATTCTCAACATGAGTAAAGTTTGGTAGGTACGAATTACAAAGGTTGTGAGCGTAGTCGAAACATTATGAATTAGTTTCACTTGTTGTACCAGGTTTTTCGCCACTGCTGCATTTGCTTAATCTCTATATCTTGGGCTTTAACAATTTCTTGGGCTAATTGTTTGATTTCTGGGCGCTTAGACTTACTCAAGACATCTTTTGCCATTGTTACAGCCCCTTCATGGTGAGGAATCATCGCATTGATAAAGCGTAGATCAAATTCAGCATCAACTGCACCTAAATCCTGACTCATCATCATGGCTTGCATTTGGTCAGATGACATCTCCATCATATGACCCATTTGACTGTTATAAGCCATTGGTTTATCTCCGGCGCTGGGATACCAAGCTTGTCGCCACTGCTTCATCTGAGTGATTTCTTGGTTTTGCGATTTGATGATATCGTCTGCTAATTTTTTAATTTCAGGACGTTTTGATTTTTGTTGCGCTTCTTTAGCCATTTCCACAGCTCCCTGATGATGCGGTGTCATCGCGTCAATAAACCGTAAATCAAAGTTTGCATCGGCTGGGCCCAAATCCATTCCCATGCCGTGATTCATACCACTATGGTTTATCATCTGCTTATTGTTAGCATTGGTGGTGGTTGTGTTTGGCGCTTCGCTTTGGTTCTGGGAAGCAGTACCAGAACAGCCTGTGATTAACCCACCGCCTGAAGCGATCGCAGTCAAGGTTAACGCCAAAAAGCCATTCCTCAAAGATAGCAGTTGCATAAGTCTCACCTAACAGTTTCCTAATTCTACATTTACAGCCAGAAATGAAATTAGGATGAAATCTAAATATACCCGACTTTTTTAAGGTGTCGGGGATCTGGTTGTTTATTTATCACTCAAAATTGTGTAAGCTTCATTAACTAAGTGTATTTTCTCTTGTGCTTGTTTTTGCAGTTGCGGCTGATTCACAAACAAATCTGGATGCCATTTTTTTACTAAAGTTCGATAAGCTTGTTTTACCTCAGCCAAAGAAGCATTTGTTTGCAATCCTAAAATGCCGTAGGCGTGAGTAATTTTATCTTTTTGTGTCTGTGTTTTGGGTTGCTTGGGTGCTTCGTTGCTTTGAGTTGGATTTTGCTGTTTACTAGTTTTAAAACCAGGCGATTGCATCTCTGCTTTCATTCGTGCTATTTCTTCATTGAGTTCCCAATCGCGAAATTTTGACTCCACCTCTTCTTTCCGTGGAGAGGGAGGAGCTTTTGGTGGTGGTGGAGAAACAGATTCTACCCTTGTCCCAGTATTCTTAGTAGTATTTTCCTGCTGTCGCTTAACACCAGGATCTTTTTCAGGGGAAATTTGAACTCTCTTTGGCTGTGGCGAATATTTTCTATTGGTGTTGCTGTATTTAGGTATTTCTTTATAAGGTTGATGATTTGAAAGGATCTTGACTTTTTCTAACTCTCGTAATAACTGATTAAAACCGTTTTGTAAATGCTGCAAATTTTCCCGTTTATTATTAATTTCTAGTGGCTCTTGACTGATTTCAAAGCAAATTACTTTTTCGGCTTTTTGTTCATATTCAGTCAAAATTGATAAGCCTTGACTGCTGAAGTTAGATAAATAATCTTCAATTGCGGTTATACAAAGTTTAGCAACGTCCTGATGATAAGATTCCTTTGCTAATTGTTCGTCTTGTTTTTGGATATTCTTGTTTAACAAATAAGAAATACTCCCGACGACAGCAGCACCCACCGGGCCGCCTAACAACCAACCAATACCACCACCAACAGCGATGGAACCAGGTTCACTCAAATCATCACTATTACTTGGCTTTGGGGGTAGTATTACTTGTGGTTCGCTAGGAAAGGGAATTAATAAATCTTGCGGCCGTTCTTCTTGGAAAAATTCATAAGCTTGATAAAGCCATTTTACAGCAGCCAATTGCAATTGGGTCAGGTCTTTTTTAAGAGTATTTGTTTGCCAAGTTTTAAAGTTATTTTCTGCCAATGCAACTGCTGCATCAGCTTGATATTTTGTGAGTAAATTGGGTAATTCTAGCCAATTACGTAACTCTCCTACGCTAGTAGTAAAACCTTTATAAATTAAGTTAGCTGCTTTTTGTTTAATTTCAATTTTGCTATTTTGTTTATCATCAAAGGATTTTATTTCAATAGCAATCGGGTCAATTTTAGCTTTTAATGAGAATTGGATTTGAGAAGCGATCGCTTCCACTCTTGGCAAACGCACACTACCACGATTTGGTTGCAAAATCCCGACAATATTTTGCAACGCTGTTTCAAAAGCTGCTAAACCGCTACTATTGGCAGCAGCAACATCGCCTTTTAATCTGGCTCTTAAGGCTGGTAAAGCATCAACACGATATAAATTACTAAAACCTGGAGGTAATTCGGCTCGAAAGCTTTCTGCAACAAACAGCAGACGATTTTGAACTTGTTTTTGCTCGTCGGGTTCGAGTAAGTTAAGAAAATTGGCAACAAATATAACTGTTTTAATACCGCGATCTAATAACCAATCTCGTAAATTTTCCCGCTCACCCAAAGTCATTAACTTACGTGCATCTAATAATTGGATAACTAAATCTGCACTTAAAAGTTGTTCTCTGACTAAATTATCTTGCTCATCTCTATCATTTGTTCCCGGTAAATCGAGAAATTCTACTCCTGTTTCCAAAAATGGATGTGGACAAAAAACTTCCACAGATGCTACATCTTTTCGCATCTGTCTATTGCCATCAAGAATTGCAAATTGCTGTAAAATTTCTGTACCACTGCGATATATTTCTGTATCATCTACCAACATAATGCGAGTCCGCACATCAGAGCCATACTTGACAGTAATCGATGCACCTGTGGTAGGAATTAAATCAATTGGTAAGGTGCGATTCCCCAACATGGCATTCAATAGGGTAGACTTGCCATGATTAAAAGGGCCAAATACTGCAATCCGAAAGCTAGGATTAACCAGATGATTGCAGATGGTAATTATATCTTGATGTAGTTGCGATTTGTGTTCTAAATTCAGTAAGGCAGATGCAGATTTGAGAGAATCTGCTAATTTTTTGTAATTTTCATACTCTGGGATCATATTTATCTATATTTTACAGTTAAGCATTTTTAAGAACTATTCAAAAAGTTATTTTATGATTCACTGTATCCCTTCAAATGATAGTAGTAATCATCATTATCTAACTCTTCCAAATAATCATAATCTAGTTCACTCTCCTGTGATTCTAAGTAGTTATTAATCTCTTTGGTTACACAAGAATGTTTAAGTTTTTGTTCTGTTTCTATTTCGCCATTATTTTGATATAAAATTAAATTCTCTAAATAGCCCCGTAAGCCACCAGAATACAGCAATATTTTTATATCTAAAATGCCTCTATCATCTTTTAATATAATCATATTAGTTGGGATAAAACCCACTAATATCAAGTTATATACTGATTGCGCTTCACTAACTTTTTCTTGGATTAAAATACAAACTAAAACAGTATTTTTATTAATTTCTTCTTTACTTATTGACCATTGAACAGTATCAAAACTACCGTGACGTGCTTTAACCTGGATACCAATAGATGAATCAGCAGTGAGTGTAAAATCAATTTTGCCATCACCGTTTATTCTTGTTTCATAGTCAACTCCAGTAACCAAATCAGATAAACGAGTTTTTATAACTTCCTCTGCTAACTTTCCCTTCATGTTGTTAATAAAGCAATTTTTTGGATCGTTTGATCTATACCTTCTAACCATTTCCCAGCAGAAATCTCGTAATTGACCCAAATTTTCACCACAAATAACTGTCAATTCACTATGTTGACCTTCTATTTTGCAATTAAGTAGACATCCAGATTTTAATCTTTGAAGGAAATCAAATTGCTGTGCCTTGAGTAAAGTTATCCAGTCCATTTGATAAATTTGTCACTCTTCTATAAGAACTCTAAAATTATTGTTTCCTCGTTCCCAGGCTCCGCCTGGTAATGCAATTCATTGAGGCTCCGCCTCATATTTATTATGGTTATGGGAGGCGGAGCCTCCCAGTAGGCATTCCCAGCTAGAAGCTGGGAACGAGAGTAATGAAATATATTAGCTATAGTAAGCTAATAAGTTGCTATATGCTGCCTCGATTTTTTGCAACTGAGCTATTACATCTTCCTGTAAATCTTTTAAACGTTTAAACTCAGTCTCACGATTGATTTCACGAGTTTCTTTCTGCTTGACTAAATTATCTAATTCAGATTTGCGAGATACAATATCATCGTTAATCCGCTTACTTACTTCTCTTTCGTAAGAGTCAAAACACTCTTTCACAGCATTGTATACAACCTGAGATTGCTCATGTGCCACTTGGGGTAGGTGTTTAACTAATTCTTTTTTTGCTGTTTTAACTAACTCTTTACGCGCTTGATCTGCTTGCAAAAATCCTACTCCTAAACCTAGTAGTGCAAACCCGATGGGGCCAAGCAAAACCCCTGTCACTGCTGTAATTATCCCGCCAACACCAATTACAGTGAAGTAGTTTAACAAGATGTTTTTCCAATCAAATCCAGCCCCCGCCATTGCGAAACCAGCAAGATTTCCCTTAGAGAGTGATAACAATCCCATTGCCCATTTTGCCCAGCCAGGAGAGTTATCTTCTTCAGCAGTAGTAGTGGTATTTACTTTGACGTTTTGTCCGGTGAGCTTTTCTGTTATTTCGTCTGTGATTTGACTGTAAGAAGCGCCATATTGTGCTGCTTTGCGAGAAAGTTCTTTAAAAGCTGCATTGATATCTTTTTCAGCAGTTAATGTCCAAGCAGCAGATTTGTCAGTGATATATTGCTCAAAGGATTTTTGTAGTGCGGTATTAAAGGCTTCTCGTTTACCACTACTGAGAAAATCAAACAGATTTAATTCCGGCTGATAGCGTAAGAAATCGGTTTCAAAGGTGTTACCTAAGTTTAAAACGTAGCTACGAAAAGACTCAGAAATTGTTCTTGATTGAGTATCTCTTGTATTGATAATTTCTTTTTGAAATTCATCCCGAATACCTGTGAGTTTGTTAAACTCTGGTTCTACTGAATCAATCCGTTTTTTCAATTCATTGACATCTTGATCAAGTAATGGTATTCGTCTAGCAACTGCTTCGCGGGTATGATTACAAGCTTGTCTTGCTAAGGTTCTGACTTGACGGAGTTCTGCGATCGCACGTTCTCTGGTAAGAAAAGTATTAAGCGCTTCCATAAACTTCGGAAAGCCAGTCCCCTCTAAATCAGCTTGGGGATTTTTCAACCGCCGCCTGAGTGCTTGAATTGACGAAAGCTCAAACACGCGTTCGTCATAAATATTCTGACCTTCTACAGTACAATATTCTGCTAAATTCGCGTTAAATACTTGCCGTAATCTATCCTCGGATGCTTTTAATTCTTCGACATCATCAGGATCAATCAATGATTCCCGCACCTGATCCCAAGCATTAACTAAGAAGAAAACCGTCAATCCTCGACCTTTAATATAGTTTTCTAAGTAGCGACGCTCACCCAATGTACAAGGTTGAGAAGCTCTCATTACAAACAAAATTGCGTGGCAGTTATTTACATAACCTAAAGATAATTCGTTTCGCGCTTCTGTATCATTCAATCCTGGACTATCGACAATTTCAATTCCCTTTTCTAGTAGAGTTAAAGGATACTCAACTACTGCATAATCCACATCAGGAAATGCTTGTTTTTTCTCTTGCTCTAGTTTTTTAGCTTCAGCGGGATCAATGGTATATTTATATTTAAAGTTCTGAAAATCTAGCTGTTGT
>JBGTMK010000463.1:0-9754 GCA_041743605.1 Nostoc sp. | reverse complement strand
GTCATAACTGCTCCTATGGAAGAGATCGCGTGGGTTACTCCCTTACCTTCTCATACTTTTTTTACATTTTTTTGAAGAATAAAAACTGGGATGCTCCCCTTGTCAACTGGGTAAAAATCAACGATTAAACTCAACAGAATGGTGTTGATTTGAGCCATGATTAAGCCACGGAAAAAACAAGGAAATCCAGACTTTTGACATCGGGTAACTTGCCCAGCCCCGAGAAGTGAAGAGATAGAATCAAGGTTGATTAAGCTATTAACTCCAGGGACATTTGCCAATTTAAAAGATGTAAAAGATAAAGAACGATTTGATGGTTGTTAATGGCGAACCAGAATTCAATGGCGCTCGTAGTGATGAAATTCTCAATCCAATACTTATTGTCGAAGTTTTGTCGCCCATGACCGTTGCATAGAGAAGAGGTGAAAAATTTCTCCCCGCAACCACTACGGTTTACACAGCAAGTCTTTTAGAGTTGTAATGGCATTATTTTTGTTCTGACTGACAATGCCATTGAGGGAAGAACTTGGAATGTTGCATAAGAGTCTATAACTTGTGTGTACAGATTATCCGCTTGCAAGAAAAAGTAATGTGGATATATTTTCTACATACAAGGCTACTACTGTAAAAAAGTTTGCTACAAGTAGTGTTATTTATGATTGTCATAATTAAAACAATTGACTCTCAAGTATCAATGGTGAACTCTACCCTCGTTGTCACACTCTATATCAACCCTATGACAGGGAATGATACCAATACTGGTTCACGGTTGAGTCCCTTTAAAAGCCTCACCCGTGCCTTAAAAGTAACCAAAGTCCCGACGATAATCCATCTGGAATCGGGGACTTACAGCTCTGCTAGTGGTGAAGTATTCCCGCTGATTATCCCTGAAGGAGCGACGGTGGTGGGTAACGAAGCTAATAAAGGTGCTGGAATTGAAATTTCTGGGAGTGGCGAGTATCAAAGTCCGAGCTTTGGTATGCAAAATATCACGCTGCTTTTGCTAGATGACGCCAGTCTGTTAGGTGTAACTGTCACCAATCCCTCAGCCAAAGGTACTGGTATCTGGATTGAATCAGCTGCATCTACTTTGACTAACAATACTTTAAAAGACTGTGGGCGGGAAGGTGTATTTACTACTGGTACTGCTAAACCCACAATTTTAGATAACGTATTTGTGCAAAATACTGCTAGTGGGCTAGTGATGGCAGGTCATAGTCAGGGAGAAGTAGTGGGGAATGTATTTCAAAGAAACCCTTTAGGTATAGCAATTAGTGACTTTGCCGCTCCGACGATCGCAAATAATAAATTATCAGAAAATCGCACGGCGATCGCACTTTCTCGCAATGCCCAACCTGTGCTGCGTCAAAATCTCATTGCTAAAAATACCCAAGGTGGTCTATTAATCAATGGCAATGCAGTCCCGGATTTAGGCAATACCCAAGATCCTGCTGATAATATTTTTCGTGATAATAGTGAATTTGATTTACACAATGCTACTACCCAAAAGCTGATTTCCGTAGGTAATCAATTAAATCCTTCTCTAGTCAAGGGCTTAATCGAATTGCTCCCAACCAAGCAAGTAGCGGTTAACACCAGTCCCTCTAACACTCCCACAGAATCCCCATCTTCAAACCTCTCTGCGTTTCCCGAACTAGATGGACATTGGGCAGAACCATTTATTCAGGCATTGGTGAGGATGGATTTAACTCATGCCTTTGCCGATGGTAGCTACCAGCCAGATAAACCCATGACTCGCGCCCAGTATGCAGTCCTAGTGGCGATCGCTTTTAACCCATTTCCCAAAATCCCGGCACCTGATTTTACCGACGTACCCAAGGATTTTTGGGCTTATAGCGCGATCCAAATCGCGGCTAGCGGTGGCTTTGTGGGCGGATTTAGCGATCGCACTTTCCGCCCCAATCAAAATGTGCAGCGGCTACAGGTGATTGTCTCCCTGGTAAACGGACTAGGACTACCAGCTGTTGATAGCGATGTTTTAGAACTATATAGCGATCGTCATACCATTTCCGAATACGCCCGCAAAGCCGTTGCTACTGCTACACAACAAAAAATCATCGTCAATTACCCAAATCCCAAACTACTTGCACCTTCACGTCCTGCAACACGCGCCGAAGTTGCAGCAATGGTTTATCAGGCATTAGTTGCCATTGGACGAGCACCTGCGATTAAATCAGTCTATGTGGGGTTGCATTCTAGAAGTTGACAAGTAGAATAGGAAACACTGCTTATCGGCTTGTAACTATTGGAAAAAAACCATGTAGTTAAAAGCACGTTAGGCTAATATGCGATGGGTGACAAATCTTAGACCTATTGCCTAAAGCTAATAGCCCCATGTTAACAACACTTCCAGACACCTCTGCCAACTTGGCGATCGCTTTATTAATTAACTATAGTTTCGATCTCAGTGGATATAGTGCCAATGAGCTAGTTGAACGTTGGCAAACGCAATACCCGCTGAATTGGCTACACCTGGCAGTAATTGAGGCACTCTATCAAGGTCGTTATAAAGCGGTTTCCGTGCAGCAAATCTTAGTATTTTGGCAGCGCCGGGATCAGGCTACATATCATTTCAACATGGAATTTGAACGCATGGTTTGTAGCAAGTTTCCCCAAAGCTTAACCTCTTCGCCTGTAACAGCCTTACCACCAGCGAAGAAAAACCCCACTGTCGAGAAAGTGACGAGTCCTCAATTACCACCAGCTAAGATTCGCAATGGCTATCAATACAGCAATACTGCAACCCTACAACTCAAAAGTTATGAACCAAAGACATCTTTGAGTGAAGAAGAACAGAAGCAGGAAGATAGAGACAAGAAAACCGTCTTGAAGTCCCCGCTTTCTGGGAAATTTACCTCTTCGGCAACCCTTGAGCGATTATCTGCTGTCAGCCAGAGGCAAACTTCACAAGAAAGTCCACCGCCTTCCCCATCACCAAACCATCATCAACGACAGCCAAAACTGCTCCCACCGGCTGCTATTCATGCTCCTATCGGGCAATTTACTCCCGAAAAAAGCGATCGCTCTGACTCTTTTACATCTAAACTCAAAGCGATGTCTGGGGAACAGAATGGAAGTGTGGGGAGTGGGGAGTAGGGATTGGGGATTGGGGTAAGGTTTTTAGGCTGTAATTAACTCCTTAAAGCGCTCATCATCGGCAATATCATCAAAATCTAGGTCAGTTGCTGCGTCTTCTTTATACCTGGGATTAAGTTCAATTGCTTGTTGGAGAGATAGCAGAGATAGTTCAACTTGTCTTTGCAGTGCGTAACAGGCTGCTTTGTTGTAATGGGCACTGGCGTAATCTGACTTAATTTCTAAGGCTTTGTTAAAACTAGCGATCGCTTCATCATCGCGTCCCAATCTCACCAAAGTATAACCGCGTTTATCCCAGATTTTGGGAGAATTGGGTTGGAATTCTAAAGCTTTATCCAAGGATGCTATTGCCTCTTCATATTGTTCTAATGCTACTAGAGAAAGACCGCGATTTAACCAAGCAACTGCATCATCAGGCTTGATTTGTGTAGCTTTGTCAAATGAAGCAAAGGCTTGCTGATGCTGTTGTAAGTTTCCAAAAGCAACGCCGCGATCGCACCAAGCTTGATGATAATCTGGCTGAATCTGAATCGCTCTATCATAGGAAGCGATCGCATCTTTGTAGCGTTTCAACCTTCCCAGAGTTAGACCTCGTTTTAACCAAACCACAGGTTCATCAGGTTGGATTTTAACCGCTTGGTTGTAAGCTGCGATCGCATCTTCATAGCGCCTTTTAGAAAACAGTTCATCTCCCTCTTTTACATACTCATCAGCAGTAAATTCCGGTTGTTGTGGCTTTTCCTGTATTTCTTCCTCAACTTCGGAATTAACTACCTCTGGGATAGATTCAGGTGTAATTTCAGTTAATTCTTGAAGGATGAGATCCTTTCTTTCTTGAGCATCCAATTGTAACTCAGAGAGTTGAGATACAAACTCAGTTTCTAATCTTTCTAACTTCTCTAAAATGAGAATCTTTTGTTGTTGAGCATTCCATTGTAATTCTGAGAATTGTGAACTAAACTCAGAACCGGATTTTTCTAAATTCTCAATAATTAACTCTTTGCACTTTTGGGCATCTACTTGTAATTCCGATAGTTGTTCAGCAAATTCTGACTGCAATGCTGCTAAACTCTCAAAAACCTTATTTTTTTGCTCCTGAGCATCTACCTGTAATTCTGATAATCTAAACTTCAATTCTCTATCTAAACTTTCAAATGTGATATCTTTTTGTTTTTGAGCCTCTACCTGTAATTCTGATAGTTGTTCAGCAAATTCTGATTGCAATTTTGTTAAGCTTTCAATAGCTATATCCTTTTGCTTTTGAGCATCAGACTGCCATCCAGAAAGTTGAGATGTGAACTCAGACCTTGATACTTCTAAATCAGCAACCGCTAATTCTTGCTGTTGTTGCACGCCTAACTTGAAATTAGACAGTTCTGCTGCCATAGCAGATGCTAATTTTCCTAGATTCTCCAGTGCAATATCTTTTTGTTGTTGAGCATCAAACTCTAACTTAGATAGCGCAGAAGCAAATTTTGACTCTAAAACTTCTATATTTTTTTGAGATTTTTTGAGTTCAGTTTCTAATCTACTTAATACCTGTGCTTTAGCTAAATCTAGCTCAGAAGTAAGGATAGATACATTTTCTTCTTGTTCATTTTTAATTTTTTGTTTTAAAGCAACGGTTTCCTGCTCTAATTCATAATTTATTTTTTTAGATTCTTGAATAACATTTTCAGCCTCTTGCTTAACAGTGGTTAGCTGATTTTGCAAATTTTCCATTCCCTGCATTTGTTGCATTGCTCGATCAAGAATTTCACGGATTACTGCTTTTCGCAGAAGCCAAAATAAAGCAATGATTGCGACTGGAAATAGACTTAATATAACTAGCCAGATATTAATTAGAATAGTTGTACGACTAAAAGCCCTCTTTAAATCAGATTGGACTTGGTTTTCGGCTCGTAATCGCGTCAATTCTTCCCGTTCCTGATTCGATAAGACTGGAGTGGGAGTTAGTGCTGGGGAGGGTAATGGTGCAGATTGTCCATTGGCAATAGTAGCAGGTAGCACTAAAGGAAAAAAAACAATAGTGCTTTTTACAATTAAAGCGAAAATAGCTTGATTTTTGCTCTTCATAACAACCATCTCAATCTGTTGGTCAGTTTTTGAAGCGGCGTGCCTCTCTCCAATCTATAACAAAATTAAGTACTTAATAACTCAATACGGTTCGGATAAGCATTTTGAACTCAGAATTACCTTTGGGGAAAAGGTTACTGGGTTTGGGTTAAAGGTTTTTTCTTCCCCCTGTCCCTTATCCCCACTGCGTGGGGGCCCCACCTTCCCCTTTAACCCAACCGTATTGCTTACAGCAGTTTTCATGTATTTGAACCGAATGGCACTAATAAATGACCAAAGACTTGTGTAGTCTCGTTCCCAGCCTCCAGGCTGGGAATGTATTTAAAGAGGCTCTGCCTCTTGTCAAGCTACTGGAGACGGCAGCCCTTCCAGAATGGTTTCCCAGTCTTTAAGCAAGGGCTGTATCTTTTCTTAGTGCCATTCTATTTGAACCACATCTGTCGTAGGGGCACGGCATATACCCATAATTCCATGAGACTGAAGTCTGCACCTACACAAACAAAGCTCTATCTATATCTAGGGAGGAATACGGCTTAGGCTATGGTGTACACACAAATCGGAAAAAGCTCGATTTCCCATTTCTCTCGTTCTCAGTCTCTGACTGGGAATGCCTATTTTGATGAATTGCAATCCAAAGTGCTGCCGATAGGGCAATCGGCATTGGTCAGTTTCAATTTCTCATTTTGTACACCTACCCATCCGCGCATTTGGCAAGTAAATTAGTCAGATTGCTGAGAACTAAGTTTACTACTTGATGATTTGGGAATACTGAGATTAGAGGTATATATTGCAAATCCAGTAACCTTTAAGATCATGTTGACACTTTTAAACTATCCTTTGCAATCAATTGGTTTTATTCCCCACGGACATTGTTATCTCTGGCAAACAGGGCTAGTTTGGTTACACATTATTTCTGATGCCACGATCGCACTCGCCTATTATTCTATTCCCTTCTTGCTGATTTACTTTATTTCCAAACGCCAAGACGTTCCTTTTAATGGAGTTTTTATATTATTTGGTGCTTTTATTATTGCTTGCGGTACTGGACACTTGATAGATATTTGGACGCTTTGGCATCCAGATTACTGGGTTGCAGGTAGTCTCAAAGCTTTAACTGCCATTATTTCAATATATACAGCCTTTGCCTTATTTTATCTCATGCCTCAAGCTCTAACATTGCCTAGCCCTGCCCAGTTAGAAGTAATTAATCGAGCGCTCACAAGTGAAATTGTACAGCGCAAGCGTATAGAGCAAGAACTGCGTAAAGCTGAGGAAGTTGCTCAAAATGCTAGCCAAGCAAAAAGTGAATTTCTGGCCAATATGAGCCATGAATTACGCACACCCCTTAATGGCATTTTGGGTTATACACAAATTCTCCAACGCACAGAATCTTTAAGCGAGAAAGGACGCAAAGGAGTCAGCGTCATTTACCAATGTGGTTCTCATCTATTAAACCTGATTAATGATGTCCTGGATCTCTCCAAGATTGAAGCCCGGAAACTGGAATTAAATCGTGTTGGTTTCTACTTACCTGCTTTTATAGATAGTGTGGTTGAAATTTGCCGCATCCAGGCAGAACAAAAGGTCATTGCATTTCATGTCAACTTAGATCCTGATTTGCCAACAGGCATTTATGCTGATGAAAAACGCTTGCGACAAGTATTGATTAACTTGCTGAGTAATGCTATTAAATTTACTCATGAAGGTAGCGTTAGCTTTCAGGCTAAGGTTATTAGTCAAGAATTAGACGCCGATGGAAAGATAACAAACTACAAAATTCGTTTTGAGATAGCAGATACCGGCGCGGGTATAACCCCTGAGCAAACTCAGAAAATCTTTCAGCCTTTTGAGCAAGTGGGAAATCAGAAACGACAAAGTGAAGGTACTGGCTTGGGATTAGCAATCAGCCAACAAATTATTTTACTGATGGGTGGTCAAATTCAAGTGCAAAGTGAGCTTGGTAAAGGTAGCACTTTCTGGTTTGAAGTGCAGTTACCAGAATCTAAAGATTGGGCAAAGGTTTCTAGAGTGATAGAGCAGGGAACTATTATTGGTTATCAAGGACAAAAACGCACCATTTTAATTGTGGATGACAAATGGGAAAACCGTTCGGTAATTGTAAATTTACTAGAGCCAGTTGGGTTTACAGTTATAGAAGCTGGTAATGGTCAGGAAGGATGGGAACAAGCTGTAGCTCATAAACCAGACTTGATTATCACTGACTTAGTTATGCCTGTAAATGATGGATTTAAATTCATCAAGCGTTTACGTTGGTCTAACCAATTTAAAAAGATTGCTGTTATTGCTTCGTCAGCTAGTGTATTTGCAGCTGATCAGTATAAGAGTGTTGATGCTGGTGCAAATATATTTCTACCAAAGCCTATAGAAGCTGAAGCTCTGCTGGAATTATTGCGAAAACTTTTGCAATTACAATGGATTTTTGATGGTAAAGCAGACACAATCAAAAAAACTGATATTGGTGGGATGGATAATCTAGAGAAAATTATTTCTCCTAGTAATGAGGTTTTAAAACAGTTACTCGAACTAGCACAAGACGGCGATATTCAACTACTTTTAGAATTAGTTCAGCAACTTTCTGCATCTGATGAACAGCTTAGTGCTTTTACCGAGCAACTGAACCAGCTTGCTAGTAATTTCCAACTTAAACGTTTGGAAAGTTTCATTCAACAACATATTAATTAATTAGAATCAAATTTCGCTTTTTAATCCATCATGCTCAAGACCTCAAATACTGGATTTCTTTTGATTGTGGATGATAATCCGACAAATTTATCTGTCCTGTGCGAAGCGCTCAGTATTGAGGGGTTTCGTTTTCGTGTTGCAGTGGATGGAGAAAGTGCGATCGCTCTTGCAGAACGTAATCGACCAGAGTTAATTTTGCTGGATGTACAAATGCCTGGGATTGATGGATTTGAAACCTGTCGCCGCCTCAAAGCCAATCCTGTTACTCAAAACATTCCCATTATTTTCACCACAGCCTTAGCGGATACGGAGAGCAAAACCAAGGGATTTTCCCTTGGTGCAGTAGATTATATCCCCAAACCCTTTGCCCAAGAGGAAGTTATTGCGAGAGTGCGTGTGCATTTACAAGTCAAACAACTGACTGAATCTTTAGAAAAACAAGTGAGCGATCGCACCGCTGCTTTGCAACAAATCCAAGTCCAACTAGTGCAGCAAGAAAAACTCTCAACACTAGGAGAATTAATTGCTGGTGTCGCCCATGAAATCAACAATCCTCTCAGTTTTATCACTAGCAATATTCCACCTTTAGAGGAATATTTTGGAGCAATAAATAAAATTCTCCAACTGTATCAACAAGATTATCCCAACCCAACAGCTAAAATTAGCACTGCTATTGATGAATTGGATCTGGAATTTATTCTTGAAGATATAACAAAAATCTTGAACTCACTTAAGCTAGGTAGTGAACGGATTCAAAACCTTTCTACCTCACTACGCAACTTTTACCGCTCGGATAGTGATGAAAAATTACTTGCAGATTTGCACCAAGGACTGGATAGCACATTAATGATTTTGCAACACCGCCTCAAAGGTAATGGCGATCGTCCCGCTATTGAAGTTATTAAGAGTTATGGAATATTGCCAGAAATAAATTGTTATCTCGGTCAGATGAATCAAGTATTTATGAATATTCTAGCTAATGCAATTGATGCTCTTGATGAAGCTTTGATATTAGGCAAAATCAGTGATAAAATTCCTCAAATTCAGATTACGACAGAAGTAGATTCCGAACAATGGGTTGTAATTCGGATTGCAGACAATGGTACTGGCATTCCTGAATCTGTGAAACAACGGCTGTTTGAGCCTTTGTTTACCACAAAACCTGTAGGTAAAGGCACTGGACTCGGCTTATCAATTGCCCATCAAATAGTTTTGGAAAAACACAATGGTACATTGGAAGTGAATTCTCAAATGGGGATGGGAACCGAGTTTACGATTAGAATTCCAATCATAAGTACACCAGATTAAAAACCACAGTTGTTATGGTTAATACCAAAGGACGAATATAATTCGGGACTATACAGACAAAACCCACATGACAATGGTTTTAAATTCCTGGAGTCTGCGTATCCTTCGCAAAAATTGCAAGTAGTTTGTCAAATTCATTTTGGCGGTTCGAGGATGTTTGAAAAGTCATGATTGATGTATCAAATATTTTTTACCCCACCCTAACCCTCCCCTTGCAAAGGGGAGGGAACTAGATTTTCTGTTTCCCCAACGTGGAAGGAGCGGAGTGTAATGGAGGGTTCTTGCAAAGGGGAGGGAAATAGAAAATCTATTTCCCCCCTTTCCAAGGGGGGATTAAGGGGGGTAATAATTCGATTGAATTACAACACACCACTTTTCAAACAAACTTTTAGAGAGACGCGATAAATCGCCGTCTCTACAGGAAATTTATCCATCAATTATTTATTGATAGACTACTAGGTAGACTTCATTAATACCTGAGTTCGATGTAAGGAAATAGGCTATAAATCTTTACTGATAAGAGTTACAGGATTTTATTAGGCTTCACTGA
>JBGTMK010000462.1:0-2149 GCA_041743605.1 Nostoc sp. | reverse complement strand
GTGGTGTCACCTTTATTGCTGCCCGTCAAATTGGTTCAAATCTCTCTGAACAAGATGGCATGGCTTTGACGAAAACCATTAATCTTGGTGTCATTGCCTTGGTGGTTGTCTGTCTTGCCCAATTTGGATTTGCCATGTTTGGTGTTTACACACCCAATTGGTTAGAAATTGCCATCTCTGGTTTAGGAGTATTCCTGTTTGTTGGGGTTTCTGTAGTTGATTTCTACATCTTGCCCCGCACTTACAGCGATGACCAATATCTGCCCGCTGCTTTGTCGATGTACCTCACTTACATCAACTTGTTCGTCTTTATCTTGCGGTTGCTAATTGCCATCAATGGCCGCGATTAATTATCTGTAGACGCTAACAAAAGATAAAGTTTTATAAAGTAAAACCGTGGTTAAATTTTTAGCAACCACGGTTTTTTCATGTGGGTTCGCAGACTAAGTGAAAATTGTCGCAGACTAATTGAAAATGACCTTGTGTAACCCTTATTCTCTCGTACTATACAGCGATCGCTAATTAGAAAAGTATTTCTCCAAAGCCTTATACTGTAATGAGTTACGACCTCTTATCCTCATTTGGCGAAAAATTTCAATTAGTCCGCGAATTTGGTAGGAATTTTTCATCTACTCTGCGACAAATTTTTACTTTGTCTGCGACGACATAAGTTATAACCCTGATTACTCCGTTGAGATTTTTTCAATTAGTCTGCGAACCGACACTAGTATTAGACGGTAAGATTGATTTGTTTATCAAAGCCTATCTGCAACAGCTAAATCACACTACTTCAGTGGGCAAAGAAGCACTTGATAATTTCAAGTAACTTTTGTAACTAGTGCAGAAAAAATTTGCCCAACTACAGCTAAAATCAAGAAACACAAGTAGAATAAAGAGCAATTTTTTAATCCAAAGCGCTCTATCTATCATTCAGCAAGCACTATGGAAGTTTTAGAACTTAAACGCGAAATCGAAACGTTGTCTGGCCGCCTGGGTAAAACCCAGGACTATCTTTGACGTACCTGCACTGACAGCCAAAATTCAAGACCTCGAAAAAATATCAGCACAGCCAGAATTCTGGAATGACCAAACCCAAGCCCAACAAACTCTGCAAGAACTCAACGATCTGAAAGCCCACCTCCAGCAATACGATCGCTGGCACGCCAATCTAGAAGATACTAAGGCAGTGGTTGAGTTATTGGAGTTAGAAACTGATGAGGCGCTACTCCAAGAAGCAGAATCTACCATCACCAAGCTGAATCGTGACCTCGATCAGTGGGAGTTACAACAGTTACTTTCCGGCCCCTATGATGCGGAAGGTGCTGTACTGACAATTAGTGCTGGTGCTGGTGGCACAGATGCTCAAGACTGGGCATTTATGCTGATGCGGATGTACACCCGTTGGGGCGAAGCTCACGGCTATAAGGTAACTTTAGCTGAAGAGTCGGAGGGTGATGAAGCCGGAATTAAATCGGCAACCCTAGAAATTACTGGTCGCTATGCTTATGGTTACTTGCGATCGGAAATGGGTACACATCGCTTAGTGCGGATTTCACCTTTTAATGCCAACGGTAAGCGACAAACCAGTTTTGCAGGGGTGGAAGTAATGCCGCAGATTGATAACTCTGTGCAATTGGATATTCCAGATAAAGATTTGGAAATCACCACAACCCGATCTGGTGGTAAAGGTGGGCAAAATGTCAACAAAGTAGAAACTGCGGTGCGGATTGTTCACCTTCCGACAGGTCTTGCCGTGCGCTGTACAGAAGAGCGATCGCAACTGCAAAATAAAGAAAAAGCCCTAAATCGCCTCAAAGCAAAGCTGTTGGTCATAGCCAAAGAGCAACGCGCCCAAGAAATTGCCGAAATTCGTGGCGATATGGTAGAAGCCTCGTGGGGAAACCAAATCCGTAACTATGTATTTCACCCTTACCAAATGGTGAAAGACTTGCGTACAAACACGGAAACAACAGCGATTGGCGATATTATGAATGGTGAACTTGATACATTCATCCAAGCTTATCTGCGCCAAGAAAATAAACTAGTAGAAAATACTCCTGCATAATTAAGGAATAAGCTAATCGTCATTCATTTTTCCAGACTGATTCGCTTGTAGTAAGGGCTACCCTGCGTGAACGCTTCGCGAACA
>JBGTMK010000461.1:0-6806 GCA_041743605.1 Nostoc sp. | reverse complement strand
TAATCGCAATTGCATAACTGTACTCACAGAGAAGCATTTTCTAACTGGTTTCAAAACTCAACTTTCCTTAAGTTTACCAATCTCGCACTTTCGTACCGAAGTCTACAAGGATACCTGTAAACTTAATTAAATAAAACTATTGAGATAAAGTACATTCATTTTGATGGTGAATTAGTTAGATTACAACTTTGACATCTATATTATTAAGTAATAATAGTAGTAGTGATTATCTTCGGATACAGCAAGCTTTTTGCAGATTATTAACAAAGCAGTGAGTACTCTAAAGTTTGGATAAATGAAGGCACTTTAAAGAATTGCTAAATTGAGTGGTTACGAAAATTAATCTATCTAAAGCACTGTCTGAAACTTGGATTTTTATTAATTTTCAAAATTGAAAATTATTAACCTCTCAAAATATGAAATTATTTAATTTATTCCAAAAGAAAAAAAAGCAACCAAGTATGAGTAAACAAGCAAGTTATATACCTGCTGTTGATTTAGTGATCGTCATCGATACTAGTCCTTCAATGAAGGATGAAGCGCAGGGTTTGAGTGATGCTGCGGCTAGTGCGATCGCTAAAGCAAAATCTAGTTGTCCATCAGAATTAAGAGTAGTTTGGTTAGGGATAGAAGGTACTTGGAAAGGAACAAACTTCGACCAAACTATCAGAGCTTATTTGGCTCAAAAGTCTAAAGTATCCGAATCCAAACTCCGGGGTAGGAAAAAAGGAGAATTAAAGTCCGCAGGAGCGCAAGAAGATGCAGCCCGCGCCATTGAAGATATCTCAGAATACTTTGATTGGCGCAAAGGTGCAGTACGAGCTATCTTTTATCTCGGCGATGAAGCAGTCGAAGGCGGTGGAGATAAAACAGAGCAAAAAGATATTACAGCTGCTAATTTGGCTATCCAAAAAGCCCAAACGGCAGGAGTTACTGTTCACACCTATTTTGGAACTTCTAAGAGCAAGTATCAGGCAGGTATCAAAACTGAATACGCCAGAATTGCAACCTCAACAGGTGGACAATCTTTTACAGATAAAGACGCTATCAGTGGTTTTAGCGTAGTCTTAGAAAAAGTTATCTGTGGTAGCCGTACTGCTAAAACTAATAAGCTCGAGCCAGGAGCAGTTTATGTCCAAGATTGTGTCTCTAATGAATTAAGCAAACTTTATACGCTGGATTTAGTTACAGGTAAAGCTACTTTTATTGGCGAGATAGTTACAGAGGTTTCAGACATTGCTTTTGTCGGTTCCCAACTATATGGACTCGATGGAGAAGGCGATAAGACCAGACTAGTTAAAATTGACCTCAATTCAGGTGATGCTACCGTAATTGGTGATATTGGCTTTGCTACATCTGGTTTAGCATATAATCGCCAGCGTCATATCCTCTACGCTACAACTGCTAAACAACTGATTGCTATTAATCTTGAAACAGGTAAAGGTACGCCAGTAGTAACGGTAGCCGATAAAAAATACAACTGTGGCGAAGTTGCCTTTGATGCTGATGGCAAAGCTTATATTACCTTGATTGGTTACGACAAGAAGAAATTATTAGCAAGTTCCAACCTCGATACAGGTGAAGTCAAAACTATCGGTGATATTGGCTTTGCTAATCTTGCCAGTATGGAGTTTGTTGGTAATGTTCTTTATGGCGTGACTGGCAACTTCTTTAAATTAGGTAAAGACGGTCAATTAATCCGTATTGATACCACCACTGGTCAAGGAACTTTAGTTGCCATAACCGATCCTATCGGTCGTTGGGCAGGTATCAGTATTTATGAACCAGCCACAGCAGTAATAACAGAAATCTCTCCCAAAGTAAGCTCTAACGAAAAATCGGAAGAAATTAAAGTCACCAAGGAAAAAAGTATGAGTATTTTAACCATCGATACCAAAAATAATTGTTACGTTATCGACCGCGATCAAATGAACAACCTGCAACAAAATGTTGCAACTTCTTTTACTTTCGAGAAAGGTACTTTTGATATCAAAATTACTGATGGTCGCTACAGCTATGCCCAGAGTAAAACAGAAGGAGAACCTTTTGTTTTACTCTGGATATATGGGACTGATGGTAGTACATTTATCAATAAAAACACAGGTTTTGAAGTAGGCGCAACCTGGACAACCTTAAATGGATATAATGATAGTCTGAAGTTAGAAGTAAAAAAGAAAGCAGTTATCAATGCCTTATTTTTTGATGTCAATAATGCTGATAACAGTGGAGCAATTAATCTTTCTATTACGAGTAATAAACCATTCTTCAACCCTCAGACTTTAAGCGTAGATAGCAAACGCAATTGCTATTTGCTGGATGAAACAAATCTATCTAGCTTGAAACAATCGGGTTCAAATTCGGTTGAATTAACACCTGGTAATTATAAGATAAAAATTCGTGAAGGTAATGCCACGTATTGGTCAGATAATAAAAAATTTGATATAGAACCTTGGGCTTTAATTTGGGCAAAAGGCGGAAAGTTTATTACAAAACTGGCTGGTATTGAAGTTGAAGAGAGTTGGTTTTCATTGAATGGGCTGAAAGAGGAAATAATTTTAGAGGTCAAAGAAAAAACTACCTTATTAGGTTTGTTTATTGACACCTACAAAGATGATAATGAAGGTCAAATTATTCTCGCAATAGAGTCAGTAAGTGCAACTGAACTGACTGAGAAATATAAAAAGCAAGAGAATAAAAAGGTAGCTGTTACAACAGGGTCTGTTACAAATAGTACAACTGAGACTGCTACAACGGGTTCTGTTACAAGTAGTACAACTGAGACTGTTACAAATATTCAAGGCTCAGGTGGATCTGTGAGTCGTGAAGCAGTAGGTGCGAACAGCTCGGTAGAGTTTACCTTCCGTTTTAACGAAGAGGAGTTTAAGAAGAAGTGGGAGGAGCAGTTACAGCAGATTAATGCATCTATTAACGTGATAGATGAAGCTGATGTGACTTTAGAGGCTAAGTATTGGGATCAGCTCGAAAATTGGCTGCTGAAGAACTACGAGAAGCACTTTAAGAATTTGGCTGTAGAAGTGGCAAAGGTCAGATTCTCGATGGATGCTTATATACAGCAGATGGAGTTTAGTCTGAACCAGCACTTGCAAGGCTGGTCTGGCTACTTAGACAAGCTTGTGGAAGATAAGATCAGCGTTGAGATATCAAAGAAAATTAATCAGCAGATCAACCAGTATGTAGACCAGACCTTTGAGCAAAGGATACGTAACAACGTCGGATTAATTATCAACAACATTGTCAATAAGCAGGAACTCAACCAATACATTAATCAGCATGTTGATCAGCAAATCGACCAGACTTTTGAGCAAAGGATACGTAAAAATGTCGGATTAATTATCAACAACATTGTCAATAAGCCGGAACTCAACCAATACATTAATCAGCATGTCAATCAGCAAGTAGATCAAAGCTTCGAGCAAAAAGTACGTAACAATGTTGAATTAATTATCAACAACATCATCAATAAGCAGGAACTCAACCAGTACATTGATCAACATGTTGATCAGCAAATAGACCAAAGCTTTGAACAAAAAATACACAATAATATCAGCTTAATTGCTCATAATTTAGTCACTAATGCTGAGATTAATCAATATGTCAGCCAGGAAATCGACAACACTTTCGAGCAAAAGATAGAAAATCACATTCAATCAATTACTCAGAACATTATCAATGATAATGATGTATTAAACCAGTACGTTGACCAACGCTTACAGCAAAACGTAACAAACAATACTGAAGTTAACAACAGTATTGTGAACCTTGTGACTAACAGCACTGAAATTAATAGCAAGATTGAGAATGTTCGCAACGAGTGGAATGAGACATTTATTAGTTTGGTTACACAGCAAGTCGATGAACTGATCAACGTAATAGGTGGCAGAGAAACATTTATCAGATTAATTACTCAGAACATTGTCAATAACAATACTGATATTAATCAGTATGTCAGCAAGCAAATCGATGACACCTACGAGCAAAAGGTACAAAATTACGTCCAGTTAATTACTCAGAACATCGTCAATGATAATGATGTATTAAACCAGTATGTTGATCGGCGCTTACAGCACAATGTAACCAACAACATCGTCATTAACCAAATTTTTGATAACGCTCAATTAACCCAGAAGATTGAGAATATCTTGGTCGATAATTCTCAAATTCATCAGAAGATTGAGAGCGTCGTCATCAATAGTACTGAAATAAATAACAGGATTCTGAACTTCGTTGTCAACAGCACTGAAATTAACAACAAGATTAATAACGTCTACAAAGATATTGACATCAAGCTTGAGAATGTCCGCAACGAGTGGAATCAGACATTTATCAGTTTAGTTACACAGTATGTTGATGAAGTGATCAACATAATAGGCAACAGAGAGTCATTCAACATTCAGGTTGCAAATGTGATCAACATCAAGGTGGATGAGCTTCTCAACCAAATCTTGAGAATCAGAAACGAACTGACTATAATCATAAACAACGCAGACAGACATCTCTATGAGTGGACACTCGGAGAACTAATGGCAATCAAAGGCTGCTTAACCGACCGCCAAGCGCTTGTCGAGCAGCTAGTCACTTTTAGTTCTGAATTGAGAGTTAAGCTGGATAATACTAACTGTGTGGATATCAACACATTCAAGCCGTTTAAGCCTATCTCAGTCTCACAGCAGTTGCCAGGTAACAAATAACTAGACTCTAGCTCTTCAAGCTAAGGGACGTGCATTTAATAACCTGCAATTTTTGTAGAACTTTAAATGGTGCGTTACGCTCCGCTAACACACCATATTGCACTTTATTTAATGCACGTTCCTAACGCTCTTTCATCACTCTGGTCAAAGAAAAATTTCAGCCAACTTCTAAACAAGTGACAGAACAAGGCAAAAGTAAAAAGTAAAAAGGCAAAAGAAAGAAAAAGAATAATGGTAACAGAGCAACTAAATTTATTTAGGGAACGAAATAAAAACATTTATAACCAGTGGCATAGCGAATAAGTTAAAAGTCAAAATAAAGAAATAAATCATCTTTTATCTTTCTTTTTACTTTTTCATAGGTCATTATGAAATCCCCTCAATTTATTTATGGGGATTAACTTTTTACTTAGTAATTATTTGATAAAGTATCAAGGTGCGTGTAGGCATGAAAACTTACCCACTAGAAATTGAGCAGCATATAACTGGTTAATAGCGATCGCCGCCAAAGCAAGATTGTCGCCATGAACAACCCAACTCCAATGGATGACGAGAAAAATCTCCCAAAGAAAAAGGGCAAAACACTTCCCCCAAAGCTGATCATCTGGCTAGGAAAGTTTGTCTGGACGACTATGTGGCAAATAATGATGTCAAATCTTGCTCCTAGTAATCAGTCGGGAGCGTATATTCGTCCTAATAGCCAGTTTCGGAAGTTCATCGGTAGAGAGGAAGGGAATCCACACCCACCAGCAGCGGGGCGCTACAAACTCTATGTTGGGCTAGGCTGTCCTTGGGCGCACCGAACTTTGGTTGTGCGATCGCTCAAAAAACTCGAAGCGGTAATATCAGTATGTATCGTCTCTCCTTCTCCCATTGAAGGCGGTTGGATATTTAACCAAGAAGAAGAAGGTTGTCGCACACTAAGTGAATTTTATCAGCGGGCAGAACCAGGCTACAGCGGACGCGTTACAGTTCCAATTTTATGGGATAACCAAACAAAAACTATTGTTAACAATGAGAGTTCAGAGATTATCGTGATGCTGAACTCTGAATTTAACGAGTTCGCCAACAATCCCACGCTCGATCTTTACCCAGAAACACTCAAAGAGAAAATTGACTGGTGGAATGAGAAGATTTATCACGCAGTAAATAACGGTGTCTATCGCTGCGGCTTTGCCCAGACTCAGGAAGCATACAATCAAGCCTGTAATGAACTGTTCACAACTCTCGATGAAATTGAGCTTGCATTGCAGACTTATAGATATCTGTGCGGAGAAAATCTCACACTTGCAGATGTGCGTTTATTTACAACGTTATTTCGGTTTGATAGTGCCTACTACGGTTTATTTAAATGCAATAGGCGGCGAATTCGAGACTATCAGAACTTAGGAGCTTATCTAAGTGACTTATATCAGCTTCCAGGTGTTGCTGACACCTGTGATGTAGAAACTGTCAAGCACGACTACTACGGGAACCTGTTTCCACTCAATCCCGGCGGGATTATTCCCGATGGCCCTGATATGTCCTATCTTAATCAACCACACGGCCGCGATCGCATTGGCAAAGTGAATGCTTCATGAACCAGATTAATCGAGTTGCAATTGTTGGTGGAACTCATGGCAATGAGTTTACAGGAGCCTACCTGATCCAAAAATTTGCTCAGTTTCCCGATTTAATTACTAGAACAACTTTTGAGACAGTCACCCTGTTAGCAAATCCTAATGCTTTTGCAGCAGGAAAGCGATATGTAGAGAAGGATTTAAATCGCTGTTTTCTCAAGCAAGATTTACAAAATCCAACTTTGAAAAGTTACGAAGAATTGCAAGCTAAATCAATTCAGAATACCCTAGCATCAGGTGGGGACAAACCAGTAGATTTCATCTTAGACTTACACAGTAGTACAGCTAATATGGGTCTGACAATTATTTTGATAAACAGTCATCCCTTAAACTTAAAATTGGCTGCTTCTCTGAGTCAGATTAGTCCTTTGGTGAAAATTTATCGCTGCTCTTTTCAATCTGTTGAAGAAAACCCATTTGTAAATTCTCTGTGCGAATTAGGCTTTGCGATCGAGGTTGGGCCTATTGCCCAAGGACT
>JBGTMK010000460.1:0-5315 GCA_041743605.1 Nostoc sp. | reverse complement strand
TCCTTTTTATCTTTGGGATCTTTTTTAGGTTTTTTAACTTCTTTATTACTTTTTCTTTCCTTCGACATCAGTGTTCTCCAACTAGGTTAATCAGTGAAAGCGTCCACATTCTGCCGTTATGGAATCAGGAGGTGGCTTACCTGATATTCTTTTAAGGCAAAAAAGAAAGTATCAGATATAAATGCTACTAACTACCATCATACGGTGTTGTTTGATTTTATTCTGAAAGCCTTTGCATCTATTTCAACCACAATTTACTAGTGGGGTAGCACAGCTAGGTGTGCTACCCCACTGATTTACTAGTATTTATTTATCTGAAATTACTATGATTGGGTAAACGATTCTTTAGCCGATGTTTTACCCAAAAGTTATTCCTAAAGAAGTTGACCCTACCTTGTTCACGATCTGCTCCTGAGTCTGCAAGATTTTGTCTCTTTCTTCTCCAGTGATCGAGGGAGTAAATATTAAAGCTACTACCTGCAAGCAAAATAAACAGCACAATCCCGTAAGAAAGCATGGAAGTAGCTGCACCCCAGTTTTGTATCGATGTCACCCCCAACTTCAGAATGATCATTAAGGCAAAGGTGACAATTAAAGCGCTTCTGGTTGCTAACCCAAGCGTGATTAACACGCCCACAATTAACTCTACAGGGGGCACTAGGTAAGAATTGATTCTCACCAGAAATTCTGGAAAATAAGAATTTGCTAGTTCTTTGACAGTATCTTCAGCGAATCCAGGGATGTTAAAAATGCGAGTGAATCCGTGATTAAAATAATTCACACCTATGAGAATTCGCAGCAACAAATAGGCGATCGCAACATCCTTTGATTTGAGACTAATGTAGTTTCTATTTTCATTCATTGCCTGAACTCCAACTATGGTACGCCGACTGTAATTGATTTCAATTGCAGAAATTGGAAAGCACTTAACGGTTTTGAGAACTAACGTTCTTTCATAGACAGAATTAAGCGAACTGAGCGATCGCGCAATAAGTAAGTGTGAAACCAAGTAAGTAATACTAGCAAACGACTACGATAGCCAGGAAGATATACTAAATGAACTCCTAGCCACATCAGCCAAGCCAAGCATCCTGTAAAGGCAAATGCGCCAATTTTTCCCACACCTGAATAACAGCCAATAATCGCTAATCTTCCCTTGTTAAAATAGCTAAAATGCTCTGGTGATTTACCTCGAAATTGCCGCTGAATATTTCGAGCGACAGCAACACCCTGCTGAAGCGCCTCTGGTGCAACCCCAGTCAATGGTTTACCGTTCTGTTCCATATATGCCAGATCCCCAATGGCATAAATATTGGGTTGCTCTAGCAATTGTAGGGTGGGATGAACAACTAACTTCCCCTTCTTTGCTGAAGATACCTCCTCAGAT
This sequence comes from Nostoc sp., assembly GCA_041743605.1. Classification (GTDB taxonomy): domain Bacteria; phylum Cyanobacteriota; class Cyanobacteriia; order Cyanobacteriales; family Nostocaceae; genus Nostoc. The sequence goes on along the minus strand of JBGTMK010000460.1, from coordinate 3,928 downwards.
GTTGTCGGATAATTCGCCTCTAACCCCGCAGTCCAAATGACGGTTGCAGTGGGAATTACCTCATCGTTTTGCAGATGTAAAGATTCAAAAGTGACTAGAGTCACTTTTGTTTGTAGATAAACCTCCACTCCTAGCTGATGTAATCGTTTGTAGGTGTAAGTTCCCAACTTCTTTGGCAAATCGGCCAATAAGCGATCGCCAGATTGGACGAGAATCAACCTCACTTGCTGCCAAAGTGTCGGATAATCTCGACGCAAGTGGCCTCGAAGCATTTCAACGAAAGCACCTGCAACCTCAACACCCGTCGCCCCACCACCGACGATAGTAAATGTCAGCAGTTGTTGGCGTCGTGATGAATCAGATTCCTGAATAGCTCTCTCAAAACAAGAGAATATGTGATTTCGGATTGCTATTGCTTCTTCTAATGTTCTCATCGAGAAAGCATATTCTAAAGCTCCCGGAACTCCCAAAAACTGGGTTTGGCTGCCAGTTGCAAGCACAAGAAAGTCATAAGTAATTGAACAACTATCTGTTTCAACAGTTTGCCCTGAAAAATCAATTTGCTCAACCTCAGCCATCAAAAACTGAACCTTAGACTTATTCCGCCGGAAAGAGAATCGCCGTAATATTGTGCGGATAGGGTAAGCAATATACTCAGGTTCCAATTGACCTGTGGCAACCTGATACAACAACGGTACAAAGGTGTGATAGTTGTTGCGATCGATTAATAATACATCTGCACCAGAATTAGCTAAAGATTGGGCAGTTTGCAACCCACCGAATCCAGCGCCAACAATGACAACGCGGCGACTGTTCATTCTTCCCCTCTTGATTTAGCTAGCCAGTTATTAACTGTCAATATATTGATAACAAATTATCGATAGTGTCATCAGCACTTAGAGCAACGTTATTTTGCCAGACCTTTCCCTGCCTTGAACTTTAATTCAAGTCTGTCCCTCTCCGACTCGGAGAGGGACAGGTTTTGCGTAGTAAAACCAGGGAGAGGTCTTTTCTATGACCAATCGCCTCACCCATTTACAACGTTGCTGCAAGTTCTTGCAAGCGATCGCGTCCATCGCGGAAAACTGGCCAACCATCCCCCACCAGCACTGCTTCTACCCGACTCAGTTGAGCCAACCTCTGCACAGAAGCAACAGCCTCTTCTCGATTCAGCAGCTTATCATCTGGTAAAATCGTCAAGCTACCTGCTTTCCGTGCCCGGACTAAATCTCCTGTAATTAAAGTTGTCTCCTCCAGTAACAGAGCCAATTCACCGGGAGTTTTAGAACCGTGGAGTTCAATCACCTCCAGTCCTGGGACAAATTCTTCACCATCAGACAGCCAGCGATCGCAATGTATAGGGAAAGTATCTTTTTCTGCCAGAGGGCCGGCTATCTTAGCATAAGTTTGATCGGCAATTTCTTTACTTGCCCTGATATGCTCAGAATTTGTCAGCACAATCCAAACCACACCACCGAGGGATTTCAGATGATTCCAATCATGGTTTGATAGGGCTACTGGGTCAATCAAGATGTTGCCATCTGGGCGAATCCAGGCAATCCCATTGAAATCAATATTTCTTGCCGGATTGAAATTAGACCAGCTATAGAGATCGGGACGGTGCAAAGATTTCATGATGATTCTGGATCAGTACTTCAATAATTGACTATTAATCTCAATAATTCAGTATATAGATATATTAAGGGCATTGGGAATTGGGCATTGAAAAGAGGCAGAGGGGCACAAAGCTAGGAGCAGAGAAGAAAAGAGGTAATTTTTTATTCTCCCCCTTCTCCCTGCTCCCTACCCCCTGCTTTCCTACCCCGGCTTCTTCCCTCTAGATCTGAAATTTGAGTATACTACGATAAATCTATCGATATTATGGATTATATCGGGTTTACAGAAATTTCTGTATAACTGCAATACGGAGGTATAGGGGTGAGTGAAATTGTGTGCCAAAAAATATCAACGAAGGCAGACCAGTTTACAGAATATTCATTTATTCTCTTATCTTTCCAAAGGGTAGAACGCGAAGATAAGAAATAAAGTATTTTAGAAATTATTTAGGACTGCTATATGGCTACTTACGATAACATTTTACAAGCAATTGGTAAAACTCCATTAGTCAGACTAAACAAAATTACCGAAGGTATTCACTCAAGTATTTATGCCAAAGTAGAATATCTCAATCCTGGCGGGAGTACCAAAGATAGAATTGCTCTCACGATGATTGAAGCCGCAGAAAAAACTGGTCAACTGCAACCCGGTGGCACAATTATTGAAGCTACCGCAGGTAATACTGGTGTGGGACTGGCATTAATTGCAGCAGTAAAAAAGTATCGCTGTATTTTCGTCATGCCTGATAAAATGAGCCAGGATAAAATCAACCTACTCAAAGCTTACGGTGCAGAAGTAGTTGTTACTCCCACATCTGTACCGCCTGACTCGCCAGAAAGTTATAACGGTGTAGCGGAAAGACTCGCCAAAGAAATACCAGGAGCCTATAGACCAAATCAATTTGAAAACCCGAATAATCCTTTAGCACATTACTTAACTACAGGCCCAGAAATCTGGTCAGATAGTAATGGCAAAATTGATGTTTTTGTTGCAGGTATGGGCACAGGTGGTACAATTTCAGGAGTTGCCAAATATCTGAAAGAGCAAAATCCAAATATAGTAATTGTTGGTGCAGATCCAGAAGGTTCAATTCTTTCTGGTGACACCCCAAAATCTTACAAAGTTGAGGGAATTGGTGAAGACTTTATTCCCAAAACCTTTAATCGTCAATTAGTTGATGAAATGGTTCGGGTTAGCGATAAAGAATCTTTTAATATGGCTCGTCGTTTAGCACGAGAAGAAGGGTTATTGGTAGGAGGTTCTTGTGGTACAGCAGTAGCCGCAGCGCTCAAGTATGCAGCCAGATTAACAGAGCCAAAGTATATTGTAGCCCTATTACCAGATACGGGAAGAAACTACATTAATAAAATCTACTCCGATGCCTGGATGCAGGAAAATGGTTTTTGGGAAGGTACAACAATAAAAAGTATCAAAGTTGGTGAAATTCTTGCTCAAAAAACAGATTTTCCTTCTCTTGTTGCAGTCAGTCCCCGTGATAGCTTGAGTGAAGCCACAAACTACCTACAAAAGCTGAATATTTCACAGCTACCTGTGATTGATAATAATCATGTAGTAGGAAGCGTCAATGAAGCCTCTTTAATGAAATTTCTCCATGATGGCATCAACTTTTCTAATCAGGAAGTTTCGGCAGTTATGGGGAAACCACTGCCGATTCTCGATGAAGAAGTAGATATTTCTGAAGCTTATCGAGTGCTGTTATCAGGAAGCACCGGCATTATTATTAAGCGGCATGATGTTCCTATTGGCTTAATTACCAGAGCCGATTTAATCAGATATTGGATTAGCGAAAACCAAGAATAATCAAGTAAAAATTATGGAATTTGAGACTAGAGCAATTCATGAAGGTCAACAATCAGACCCACAAACAGGTGCTGTAATTGTTCCCATTTATTTGACTTCTACTTATGAACAAGAAGCCATAGGTAAACACAAAGGATATGAATATTCTCGCACGGGAAACCCCACCCGTACAGCTTTAGAAGAGGCTTTAGCTTCTATTGAAAATGGAAAATTTGGTTTGGCATTTGCCTCTGGCTTGGCTGCAACTACAACTGTATTAAGTCTACTCAAAAATGGCGATCATATTGTTGCTGGTGATGATTTATATGGTGGGACTTATCGTTTGCTAGAAAAGGTTGTAAAAAATTGGGGTGTTACAACTAGCTATGTAGATATTGATAACATCGCTGATTTTGAAACTGCCATTAAACCAAATACCAAGCTGATTTGGATTGAAACCCCTACTAACCCTCTGTTGAAAATTATTGATATTGCCGCACTAGCAAATATT
>JBGTMK010000459.1:0-3943 GCA_041743605.1 Nostoc sp. | reverse complement strand
AATCCAATAGCAGCAGGTATACCAGAATCAGGAACACCAAAGACAATATCGGCATCTACAACAGATTCTTTAGCTAATTGATGTCCTAACCGCATTCGATAGCTGTACAAACTCTCGTTGTGCATGACGCTATCAGGGCGGGCAAAGTAAATCATTTCAAAGATACACAATTTCCGCTCAGATTTTTGACTCCAATGATAAGAAGCTAAACCTTCTTCAGTAATCCAAACTAATTCACCTGGTTCTACGTCTCGCAGGTATTCGGCTCCAATGATATCTAAACCACAAGTCTCGGAAGCCAAAACGTAACGGACTGGATTACCAGCTAAAGTGCCAATTACCAAGGGGCGGATTCCATTGGGGTCACGGACACCCATAACACCGACAGGAGTGCCAATAACTAAACTAAAGGCTCCTTGGCAACGGTGAAATGCCTGAATAGCACCTCCTAGCCAATCAGCGCCCGTATCTATGGCTTCTGCGATCGCAAAAGCGATCATTTCTGAGTCTGTTGTTGTGACTAAGTTACATTTATTTTCAAGCAACTCTTGACGTAGTTGCACTGTATTGACTAAATTACCATTGTGTGCAAGAGCTAATGAGCCTAAACGTGTTTCTAATACTGCGGGTTGGGCATTAACTTTGCGGCTAGAACCTGTTGTGGAATAACGAGTGTGACCAACAGCAAGACTACCGGGCAATTGATCCAAGACAGATTCATTGAAAACTTGAGACACCAAGCCCATGTCTTTGTGGAGATGTACCTTTGTACCCTCAAAGGTGGCAATACCAGCTGATTCTTGACCCCGATGCTGGAGGGCATACAATCCAAAGTAGGTCAGTTTAGCAACGTTTTCTCCTGGGGCGTAGATGCCAAAAACACCACAAGCTTCTTCTGGCTTGTCAGACTGATTTTCATGACTATTGATTGGGTTGTTGGTCTGGTCGGGGTATTCATCCGAAGTGACAGAATGAATAGAAATCATGCTAGCTTTGCTCCTGGTGGGGGGGGTCAAGTCACTGGGATTATATAAATGGTTGCGGAGTTCTTAACAAATCTTTAACCATCCATTAAAACAGTACCGTAATTATGCTCAGAGACGCTAATAAAAGAGTAAGAAGTTATGCTTTTTATTCCTAACTCCTCACTTTTTTAACTAGGGGTAGTGGTGTGGATGGCGATACGTCTGGCGATCGCATGGGAATAGCGATCGTTCATATCTTCGATACTAACTTTGATTAAGGTTTGGTTATCAGTGGTGAAAACCCCCAAACCCGCCTCAAAATTACCAACTGTACCCAGTTTTTGCCAATCTTTACCCAGATGTTCCTGTAAGTATGATTCCCAAATTTCTTGTTGTGCTGATGCTACAGAAACTAAAATCCTGGCACCACCTTCGGCAAAAAGCACTTCATCCAAGCGGTTTAATTGCGTTGGTGCTATTTCTAAATTGATTTCAGCACCAAGGTTTGCAGCAAGACAACATTCGGCTAATGCGATCGCCACTCCTCCCTCAGCAGAATCATGGGCTGAACGTACCCAACCATTACGAATTCCTTCACGACAAACTTTCTGCACACGGCGTTCCAAGTCAAAATTTACCCGTGGCGGTTTTCCGGCAACAGTATCGTGGATAGTGGCTAAATATTCAGATGCTCCCAAACTGATTTGGGATATCAGAGGCAATCCGAGAAGATAAATCACATCGCCGGATGCTTGCCAACCTTGACCACAAATTTTGGTGATATCGGGAATTAAGCCCACCATACCCACAACAGGAGTGGGATAAATGGGTTGTGGGATGCCTTCAGAATCTAGGGTTTCATTGTACAAAGAGACGTTTCCGCCTGTGACTGGTGTTGCTAATTCTCGGCAACCTTCTGCCAAACCACGGCAAGCTTCTGCTAATTGCCAGTAACCAATGGGTTTTTCTGGAGAGCCAAAATTCAGGTTATCTGTCACCGCCAGAGGTTCTGCACCCACACAGCTAAGATTGCGGGCTGCTTCTGCCACCACTGCCTTCGCTCCTTCGTAAGGGTCAAGATAAACATAACGAGGATTGCAATCTACCGTAGCAGCAACACCGGGTTGGACATTGGGAATTCTTCTCTGCTCCTCTGCTCCCCCGCTCCCCCGCTCTCTATCCTCTTCCAGGGGGCGCAAACGGATAACAGCGGCATCTGCACCACCTGGCAGTGTTACCGTATTATTTTGTACTTGATGGTCATACTGACGATATACCCAATTTTTAGAAGCGATCGTGGGTGTATCAAGCAAAGTTAAGAGAATATCATTCCAACTTTGCAGTCCTCCTTGAAGTTCTATTCCAGCAGTTGTGGAAGGAGGTAAGGAATCAGCAGTCCATTCCCAAGCTTGACGCGCATATTCTGGTGCTTCTGCCAATAACTCTCGGTGATACAGTGGTGTATTCTCCGCCAAAGCCTCAGCGGGAATTTCTGCTGCTACTTCACCCTGAAAGAGAATCCGCACAATGGGTTCAGCTATGACTGTCCCCGCCACAACGGCTTGAAGTCCCCAGCGGTGGAAAATGTCAATTAATTCTTGCTCACGCCCTTTATGAGCAACGAACAGCATTCGTTCTTGAGATTCCGAAAGCAGATATTCATAAGGAACCATCCCCGTTTCTCTGACGGGAATCTTATCTAAATCTAGTTCAATTCCCACACCGCCTTTTGCTGCCATCTCTGAGGTAGAACAGGTGATCCCCGCTGCTCCCATATCTTGGGCGGCGACAACTGCACCCGTCTTAAACGCCTCCAGACAAGCTTCAATCAACGACTTTTCCAAAAAGGGATCGCCCACTTGCACAGCAGGGCGATCGTCTATGGATTGATCACTCAATTCTGCACTAGCAAAACTCGCACCTCCCATACCGTCGCGCCCAGTGGTGGAACCAACATACAGCACGGGGTTGCCTAAGCCAGATGCTCCAGATTTGACGATTTCTGATGTTTCCATCAACCCCAGTGCCATAACGTTCACTAGAGGATTTCCAGAGTAAGCAGAGTCAAAGTAAACTTCACCGCCAACGGTGGGTACTCCCACACAGTTACCATAATGAGAGATTCCTGCCACCACACCGCTAAATAGTCGTTGGGTTTTGGCATCTTCTAAGGAACCAAAGCGCAGCGAGTTTAATAGGGCAATGGGACGCGCACCCATTGTAAAAATATCTCTGAGAATACCTCCGACTCCCGTTGCAGCTCCCTGAAAGGGTTCGACCGCTGAAGGATGGTTGTGGGATTCAATCTTAAAAGCTAGTTGGAGTCCGTCACCCAAGTCTACAACACCAGCATTTTCACCAGGCCCCACGAGGATGCGGTGGCCCTCGGTGGGAAATTGTTTGAGTAGAGGTCGAGAATTTTTATAACAGCAATGCTCTGACCACATCACACCAAACATTCCCAGTTCAGCTTTGTTGGGATGTCGCCCTAAGCGGTTGACAATTTCTGCATATTCTTCTGGTTTTAAACCTTCGGCGGCGATTTCTTGCGGGGAAAAGGGAGTAGAGGATGTGGCGGTCATGGGAATAATGCACCAAGAGTACAGAGCATCATTGTATCGATTTACTTACCCTATATGTGCAGTTTTCGCTATGCAGTTGATACTTTTTTGGATATTTTTTGAAGAGGAACGTTCGCGTAGCGTGCGTTACTCCAATTAATTACTCTATGATTCACGACAATCAGTTAAAATTTCCCCACATCTGGTTAACAACCTGACAGAGATTTTGCCAAAGCCGTTACCAAATGTGGGGAGGTTATGATCAAATGATGAATCTTATGGATCTAATTAACTTAAGTAGATTGAAATTACAATCCAAAAACCAACACCAGCTTGATTAGGACATCGCTTGAATGATGTAATCAAAGTAAGGTGCTGCTTGGGCTGCATCTTCCGCACTTAGTAAGTCAATAGAGG
>JBGTMK010000458.1:0-5218 GCA_041743605.1 Nostoc sp. | reverse complement strand
AAATATTTATCTCAGCCAGCAGAATATCCATAACTTACGGCAGAAAAATCAAGCACTACAAATACAAATTCAGCAAGTACGACAAATTATCAGTCTACTTTTGCTAGGAAGGCAAATCTGGCAGCGTTATTTTCCGAAGCTAGAGTTAATAACCGGGAAAAGAACAATTGCAAAATGAGTTATGTCAGGTTCACATGAGCATTTATAATTAGTGCTGACGGGGGACACTAAGAGAAGTCCGTAGTAAGATCCCTCATGGTGCATTAGCTTCTGGCGTAGGCATAGCCCGCCGCAGGCATCGCTTCCCTTTCCCATAGCCCTACTCTTTAAGCTTGCGAGCAAGAGCGTATCCGTCAGGAGAAGGATACGGAACTACGACAGATGTGCTAACACAAAGAAACCTCCGCAGAATGCTTGCCAGAGGTATCAAAACTTTGGAATATACGGAGAAATTGAAATTATTAAGTAATTAATGCTTTTGATATTAATGAATAAAAGCAACATTTCTGGCTAATAGTTTGTCACGATAGATTAACTGGATAAAATCGGTTGAGTCTTGCAAGGGGAGAAAACCCACCTAAAATGGGTGTAAGGAGAGAAACAATAAGATGTCTAATAACCGTTCTGGAGTATTTATTGGCGGTTTGATGCTGGGGGCTACCATCGGTGCTTTGACCGGTTTGCTTGTGGCTCCCCGCACAGGGCGCGAAACGCGTAAAATTTTGAAAAAATCTGCCAATGCTATCCCAGAATTGGCAGAAGATTTATCAACAAGTGTGCAAATCCAGGCAGATCGTCTCTCTGCTAGCGCACTACGAAACTGGGATGAGACTTTAGATAGATTACGGGAAGCGATCGCAGCAGGTGTAGATGCCAGCCAGCAAGAAAGCCAATTTTTGAAGCGGCAAACATCTGTTGAAGACTCAGATTCGTTTACCCAGCAATTAGAACGCTAATAAATGACATAACCGTGATTGAACCCCTGTTTTGGTTGGGACTTTCCTTACTTTTAGTCGCCACAAGCTTGACTGCCGTTTTAGTGGTGGCAATACCGGCTTTGCAGGAGTTAGCGCGCGCTGCTCGGAGTGCAGAAAAGCTATTTGATACCCTCTCACGGGAATTACCGCCCACTCTAGAAGCTATCCGCGTAACTGGCTTAGAAATCACTGACTTAACTGATGATGTCGGCGAAGGTGTAAAAAGTGCTAGTCAAGTAGTGAAACAAGTTGACCAAAGTCTTGATAGTGCAAGAATTCAGGCTCAAAATCTGCAAGTAGGTACACGTACTATTTTTGTTGGCGTGAAAGCTGCTTGGAGAAATTTTACGCGCCAAAAATCTGCGAGGCGAACAGGCGATCGCTTACCAAGCAATGAAAAACCACCACTAACGTTGCGAGAACGAGAAGTGCCCAGGCAAGATAATCGCCGGATAAAAGCAGAAGTGTACCGTGCTAATGACGGTTATAACGACGCTGCTAGCTGGGAAAACAATTTTGACGACGAAGATTGAGCAGAAAAAGGCCGTAGAGCGATGAATTAGACATTTATCGTCGAGCAGAATATTTTAGTCAAGATGAATTTGAGAAGTTCATAAATTCTATGTTTAGGGATGAGCCTGATGGGGAACTCCGCTATGGCTTAGTCGATTTTGAGTTGTTAAAGACTTTGACGATAATAATTAAGAGGCGAAAGATGCTTATCTGCGACCCCTCTCCCCAGCTACGAATATTATTTTAATTAAGGATATTTTGAGTATTTTAACTGATTGACAAAATACGCATAATCTGGAAATAAGAAGAATCTATTCTCCACTCCCCAAAAACCTTTTGCTTTGATCCCCTAGATTAGAGTAAAGTAAACAAGTGTAAAGAACTATCATTTTTCTAGTACTCTTTTAAAACAACCTGTTGGCTTTTACCGCTGATATTTATATAAAAACGTCCATGCAATCTTGTTTTTGGCGACGATTTCTCGTATCTATTGCAATATTTTTCCTGGCTGGGTCAATTTGGGTCATGCATTCTCCCCCAGCACTGGCTTATGACAATCCTGAGTTACTCCCTAACACCTTTACCCCAGTTGTAGACTTAGCTAAATCTCTGCCTGTGTTGCAAGAAGAAAAGCTTGTCAAAGATTTAGAGCAGTTTGAAGCCGATACGGGCTGGAAACTACGAGTATTGACCCAGTACGATCGCACCCCAGGTCGCGCAGTTATAAAATATTGGGGTTTGGATGACAAAAGTATTTTATTAGTTGCCGATTCTCGTGGCGGTAACATTCTCAGTTTTAGTGTCGGTGATGCTGTTTATGAGCTTTTACCCCGGACTTTCTGGATAGAATTGCAAACCCGCTTTGGTAATTTGTACTTTGTCCGCGAACAAGGCGAAGACCAAGCCATTCTGCAAGCTTTAGAATCCGTTAAAGGCTGTTTAATCAAGGGTGGTTGCAATGTTGTCCCCGGACTACCACGCGAACAGTGGATTCTCACCTTGATTAGCTCAGTTATTGGTGGGGTGATTTGTGGATTTGCAGCTCAACCCCGTGAGAAAGGACAAATTTTTGCTTGGCAATGGGCTTTAATTTTCTCACCTTTGTGGGGAATCTTGTTTATTGCCTTTGGCATTGGGCCAGTGGTTACACGTACAAGCGATTGGTTGCCTTTAGTTCGCAATATATCTGGGTTTCTCATTGGCGTCTTGGTTGCCTACTTATCTCCTATTTTCAGTCGGCCTTCTTCCAGTAATGAGTTATGAGTGAGTAGTCAGGAGTTTTTAATTAACTTATATAGCCGTAGTCACACAGATTAGGACAGTGTTGATTGCTCAAAGTCTTGAAACAACTGGGTTTTTACTCAGCACGGGCGAAAGCCCCGCTAACAGCACTCAGTACTCAGCACTCAGCACTTAGCTATAACTCCTAACTCTTAACTCTCTGAAGCTGATAAGCTGAAAGCTAATATTTGAGAAGCTCAACAAAAATGGAATGGCACGTAACTGATGCTCAAAGTTTAGCAATCATTGATAGTGAAATTGGCAATCATGTCTTTTCCCCAGCAGAGTATGAGATTGTGCGGCGGGTAATCTACGCCACGGCTGACTTTGAGTATAAGTCTTTGATTCGCTTTTCTGAGCGTGCCTTGCAAGCTGGGGCGGCAGCACTAGCTGCGCGTACCACCATTGTGGTAGATGTGCCGATGGTACAAGTAGGTATTGCGTCTGACATTCAAAACACCTTTGCTAATCCGCTGTATTGCAGCATGGAAGCTCTAACACGCCCTCAAAAAGAAAAAACTCGCGCAGCATGGGGAATAGAAACCTTAGCAAAGCGTTATCCAGAGGGTATTTTTGTGGTGGGACAAGCGCAAACAGCACTGATAGCACTGGTAGATTTAATTGAAGCTGAGGAAATTAGACCTGCTTTGATAATTGCAACTCCAGTGGGATTTGTAAATGCTGATGAAGCTAAGGAGCGTTTACAAGACTCTCTAGTGCCTCATATTACAATTGACAGTCGCAAAGGTAATGCGGTTGTGGCAGCTGCGATCGTTGATGGTTTGGTAGACTTAGCTTGGCAAGCCTATGGACAAGATGGAAATCGGGGCAGCTAGAAAAGTTGGCTCCATTGTATTCTGTATCCAAAAGAGTATTCAAAATCACTGAATATCCTGATATTTTTGTGAAGTAGTGCCGATCAAGGAGCCTTTTCTTGTGGTAGTTCAAGGTTTTAGTTTAAGCGCATATCTTGCAATTCCCGTGGTATTGAGTCTTTTAGCTGAGGGAGAAAGAATAAAAGTATCTTTAATTGAAAATGTTCGTCAGGTATCTACTGATAATCAGGAAATGATCCTATCCACTGGCAAGCCAGTTACCACAAAGGCGACTCCGAAAACATACTATATTAGTGGTACTGGAAACGACAAAAACACTGGAGTTTCTTCATCATCTCCCTTTAAAACTATTCAAAAGGCGGCAAATCTTACAAAGCCTGGGGACACTGTACTCATTATGAACGGAGTATATAGGAATGCAAGTCCGAGTGGAAATGTACTAACGATTACTCGCTCTGGAACTGCAAAGTCATGGATTAAGTATAAAGCATATCCGGGACATTCCCCAAAACTTCAGTTCAATGGATGGCATGGAGTTTTGATTCGAGATGGAGCGTCATATATTGAAGTCAACGGGCTTGAGGTAATAGGGAACAATGGCAATGTAACCCTTGATTATGCTATGAGTGACAAAAATAACAGACTCAACCCGCTGACAAATGGAAACTGCATCAGTGCCGATGGGCGAAAAAATGGACACACTCACCATATACGTATTGTTAACAACAATGTACGCGATTGTGGAGGAGGAGGCATTGGAGCGATGGAATCAGATTATGTGACAATAGATAATAATGTCATATTCAATACTAGCTGGTACTCTGTCTATGCTTGCAGTGGTATTTCGTTTTTGAATAGTTGGAACTTTGATAACTACCAGGGATATAAGATGTTCGTTACGAACAACAAGGTCTACAACAATCGACAATACATTCCTTGGATTAAGACTGGGACTATTACAGACGGTAATGGCATTATTATCGATGATTCAAAAGGTACTCAGATAAACTCGCCGTGGGGTACATATAAAGGACGTACTTTAGTTAAAAATAATCTTACATTTAATAATGGTGGCTCAGGTATTCATGCATATTTAAGTGAGAATGTTGATATTGTCAATAATACAGCGTTTTTAAATAATCAGAGTCCAGAAATTACAGGTGGGCAAATATTTACTAATTCGTCATCTAACATCAAAGTTTTAAATAATATTCTCTATGCTTTTCCTGGAAAAAATGTTAACAGTAAATGGAAAAGTACAAATGTAGTTTTTGACTATAATATATACCTCAATAATTCCAAGGTAAGTGTTAAAGGCCCTAACGATATTGTTGCAAGCCCGGAGTTTGTCAGTAAGCATCCTATCTTGAAAAAAATAGCTGGTGATTGGAAATCGCAGTTAAATAAACAAAATCTACCTACGCGGACTTTTGTACAGTCTAAGTCAGGAGGTTTTGTTTGTGAGCCAGTGACCTATAAGTTGAAAGGGAAACTCATCAAAGTAGGATGCTCCCGCTCGTAATTCGTAATTAAAAGGGTATATTAACGCCGCAGTTAATATCAAAGTCGCCGGAGGGCATTTTGACTAGTACCGCAAGGCGGAAGTCAAAA